>DAIREJ010000022.1:0-21342 GCA_036795635.1 Sodaliphilus sp. | reverse complement strand
CGATGTCAAAACCGCGCATGCCACCAAACTTCTGCTCCTTCTCAAAGAAGAAGAACTGGTGCGTCTGCATGTTGAACTGACCGCCCTCGGTAGCGTTGTTGTCCACCACGATGTTGGGAATGCCCAGCGCGGTGAGCTGCTCGCGGCAGGCCAGGCCGGCAGGACCGCCGCCGATGATAGCCACCGTGGTCTTGTAAACCTTGGTCTCGCTGGCAGCACGGGTCTTGCCCTCGGGCATATAGTCCTTGGGAATCTCGCGCACCTCTTTCACGCCGTCAACGCTGGTGATGCAGATGCGGCGCACCTGACCGTCGACAAGCATTTCGCACGCACCGCACTTGCCGATACCGCACTCCAAACTGCGGTTGCGGCCCGTGGTACTGTGGCTGTGAACGATTAATCCGGCCTGATGAAGAGCGGCAGCGATGGTTTTACCTTTCTGACCGCGAACGGTTCTCCCTTCAAATTGGAATTCTACATATTCTTCTTTTGGAAGGTCAAGAATAGGATGGTTCTCAATTTTATACATATTGACTAGTTTAATGGTTTAATGTCTCTGATTCAGCAGTTTACCACACCACTGGAAGCAAACAGATTACTCTAGATGTGCACAAAGATAACGCATTTTTTTGTATCTTGTGTCCAACAATCAAAATTATTGAGATTTTTTTAACCAACAAAACAAAACTTGGCCCTAAAAGTTTTTTTTGCCAACCAACATGTGCACCCTTTCAGAAAAATCAGATTATTCAGTTGTTGATAAAAATCGGACACGGTTGCAAAAACAAAGTTGTTAAAGTTGTCCTCATGTTGTCCAAGTTGTTTGAAAAAAGAACGCGGATGACAAATTGGTCAAATCCGTACAATTCGCCGTCGAAAAAAAGAACGCGGATGCCAAGTCTGTAAATGCTGCTTTGATTTGCCTGTTTGCGAAAATTGTGTTACTTTTGCACTATGGACAAGAACAAGACTTACGAATTGCTGGTCAAGCAGGTGGAAAGCCTGCTTGAAGGAGAAAACAACACCGTGGGACAGCTCGCCAATGCCGCGGCACTGCTTCACGAGACCATGGGCTGGTGGTGGACAGGCTTCTACCTCATCAAGGACGGTGAGCTGCAGTTAGGTCCCTTCCAGGGTCCCATCGCATGCTATCGCATCAAGCACGGGCGTGGCGTGTGCGGTACCGCCTGGGCCGAGAACCGCACCATCGTCGTCCCCGACGTGGAGCAGTTTCCGGGACACATCGCGTGCAGCAGCCTCTCGCGCAGCGAGATTGTTGTGCCCCTGCGCAACAGCGACGGCGAGGTAACCGGTGTGCTCGACATCGACAGCAAGGAACTGGCGACCTTCGATGAGACCGACGCCCATTGGCTCGAAGAAATCGCCCGAGTGATTGAACGCACGTTATAAAGGTAAAACCTCAGGAAAAAACACTGACAACACTATGAGCTACGAACCACTTGCCGAACGGCTGCGTCCGCGCTCGCTCGACGACTACATCGGGCAACGCCACCTCGTGGGCGAGGGTGCCATCATCCGCCGCATGATTGAGAGCGGCAACATATCCTCATTCATCCTGTGGGGACCGCCGGGTGTGGGCAAGACCACCCTAGCGCGCATCATCGCCGAGACGACCCAAGTGCCCTTCTACACGTTGAGCGCAGTGACCTCGGGCGTGAAAGATGTGCGCGAAGTGCTTGACCGCTGCCAGGCCGACACGCGTAGCGTCTTCTCCAAAGGCAGGCCCATCCTCTTCATCGACGAAATCCACCGCTTCAACAAGTCGCAGCAGGACTCACTGCTGGGAGCCGTGGAACGTGGCACGGTGACGCTTATCGGCGCGACGACCGAGAACCCCTCGTTTGAGGTCATCCGTCCCCTACTCTCCCGTGCTCAGGTCTATGTGCTCAACCCGCTTGACCGCGACGATCTGCTGCAGCTGCTGGACCACGCTGTCAAGACCGACAAGATGTTCCAAGGCCACGAGGTGCGCATCGAGCAGACCGAGGCACTGCTGCGTTTCTCGGGCGGTGACGCACGCAAGCTACTCAACATCCTTGACCTGATTATGCAGCCCCTCAAGGTGGGAGAGCCGTTTGTCATCAACGATGATATCGTGACCGACTGCCTGCAGCAGAACCCCTTGGCTTTTGACAAGAACGGGGAGATGCACTATGACATTATCTCGGCATTTATCAAGAGCATTCGCGGCAGCGACCCCGACGCTGCAGTCTATTGGCTAGCACGCCTGATTGCCGGTGGCGAAGATCCCAAATTCATCGCACGCCGCCTGTGCATCCTTGCTGCCGAGGACATCGGTTTGGCAAATCCCAATGCCCTGTTGCTGGCCAATGCCACATTCGACATCATCAACAAGATTGGCTGGCCCGAGGGCCGCATTCCCTTGAGCGAATGCGCCATCTACCTGGCCACCAGTGCCAAGAGCAACAGCGCCTATCTTGCCATCGACGACGCCCTGGCCCTGGTGAACCAGACGGGCAATGCCCCAGTGCCGTTGCACCTGCGCAACGCCCCCACGGGGCTGATGCAACAGCTGGGCTACGGCAAGGACTATATGTATGCCCACGACTATCCAGGCCACTTTGTGCGCCAACAATACATGCCCGAGGAATTGCACCACCCGCAAATCTGGCACCCGCAAGACAACCCCAGCGAAAACCAGATGGCCGCACGCCAATACAGCCGATGGGGCAACCCCCAACAGCCAAACAAAGAAAACGACAAAAACTGATTGCTCAATGATATGGCGTTGACCCTGAAAGGTTTTTTAATGCCAACCTTTAGCTATATCATTACCTTATTGTTACAGGCGACAGTATTAATGGATTACTGGTTGCGCGCCTGCGTGGGCGTCATGCCATAGTATTGACGGAACACGCGTGAGAAATAGGCCACATCCTGAAAACCGCACTGCTCGGCAATGTCTCCGATGAGACAGTCGGGACACTCAATCAGCAGACGCATGGCTTTCTCCATGCGCAACTGGGTGATGTAAGCAGGAACATTCTTGCCAGTGATTTCCTGAATCTTGTGACGCAACTGGGTTTCGCCCATCTTGAGTTTGCGGGCGATATGATCCAGAACAAGCTTGTTGCCCGAGCCGAACTCCTTGTCCAACTCAAGGGCAAATGCCGCCAAGAACGCCTCGTTGGCCGCCTGATTGTCAACTGACTCAGTGACGGGCTTGACCTCCTGAACACGTCCTGAATCTTCTTCAACGCTGGGCTGTGACAAACGCCTGCTCGCCAAAAACCGCTTGACCCAAGCCAGCAATTCCTCGCGCACAAACGGCTTAAGCAGATAAGCATCAGCACCAGCCTCAATGCCGCGGATGCGGTCGGCATCCGACGTGCGCGCACTGACCATAATCACTGGAATGTGGCACAACTGTTCGTTTTTACGCAGAATGTGGCACATCTCCAGTCCGTCCATGAGCGGCATCTTCACGTCGGTGACAATCACGTCGGGATGCACATCACAAGCTTTAGCGAGACCCTGCTCGCCATCGGTGGCATAGTGCACTTGGCAGATTTCGCTCAGCACCATGCCCATGAGTCGCGCCACATCGATCTGATCCTCGACAACGAGTGCTACTGGCTTGTCGGTATTATCAATCTGCGGTACAGGCTCATCATTAATATTCTTGCGCAACGGCAGTTCACGCAGCGGTTCCACCAACTCATCGAAGCGTTCCTTCACATTGTCACGCTTGCACGGCAACTCCACGGTGAACACCGTGCCCTGGTTCTTCACGCTTTCCACATCCACCGTTCCGTCCATTGCCATAGCCATATCTCTGACAACGGTCAAACCGATGCCAATGCCATCAACAAGCTGCTCGGCGGCGGCTCCGCGGTAGAAGGGCTCAAACACATGGGGCAGGTCCTTCTGGCTGATGCCCATACCGTCATCAGCGACACAAATCCTGAACTTGCTGTTCTTAACGCTCGTGGTGACCCTGATTTTACCATAATCGCTGCAGTAGTTGACAGCGTTCTCCAGCAGATTGCTGACGATGGTGCTCAGGTAGCGAGGCACGGTGACGATGTCGACGCTCGACTCTTGAGGCGCATAAGCGATCTCGATATGCCTTTCGGCACATTTGTCCTGATATCGCTCAACAACCATCCTGATGAAGGTCGTTGCATCGCCGCGACGCCACTCGGGCTCCCTGATGGCACTGCGCACACCGCCCACCTCAAGGATGCGATCCACAAGCGTCAGCAGGTTCTTGCCCTGACGCTCAATTACCATGGCATCTTGATGTTGTTCTTCGCTATAGTCTGTCGCAGCCTTGCCGCCACGGACAAGCATGTTGTCGATGGTTCCCATGATAGCGGTCAAGGGGGTGCGCAGCTGGTGCACCACATTGGTGAAGAACAGCGAGCGCGTCTCCTCAACCTGTCGCATCATACGATTTGTGCGCATCCTCAAACGGATGGCATAGACCAGCGCACCGATGACTGCTGCAGCCATGAGGAACAACATGAAGGACAGCAGCATGCGCATGTTGTTCGATCGCTTCAATTTATTGATGTCACGGTTCAGACCGTCCACTTTATCAGTATTACTGATGCGCTCATAGTCAATGCGTTGCGAACGTATCGCACTCGCCTGTGCCTTGCCATGGATGCTGTCGAGCAACTTTGTGGCGCGCACATAGTGTTCCAAGGCCTCATCCTTCTTGCCCTGGAGCAGCGACAGTTCATAGTGCAACATGCTCGCATCCGACAAGTATTCCTTGCTCCCCATGCGCTCGGCCTCGGCCTCGGCTTCTTTCAGATAGTGGTGAGCCTGGGCATCCTCACCCAACAAAATATAGATACGCGCGAGCGAAATTCCAGCCTCCACCCAGTGCCAGCTGTCGTTTAGCTGCTTCAGTGACTCATAGGCGATCTCATACTCTTCAATCGCATGCGAGAAACGGCGCTCATCCTCATGCATAGCACCATAGTGAAGATGGCAAATTGCCACTCCTATCTTATTGTCAGACAACTCATTGTATTCCATTGATTTGCGGAAATACACCCAAGCCGAATCTCTGTTGCCCAAACCATGCTTGATCATTCCCATGTAGCCGTAGTTCCTGGCCATGTTCTTGTTATCGCCCAAACGTTCCACAACCGCCATCGACAGCCGCACCACGCTGTCAGCATCCTGATAGTCACAGGACTCAATCTCGATGTTGGTGATGTTGTTCAGCACCGACACGCGAGCTTTCAGCGCCATCTCGTTTTCAGAATCGCTGTAACGGTCGCTCAGTTTCAACGCCTGGTAGAGGTAGCCATAGGCAAGACTCAAATTATCCATGCGACGGTAAACCATGCCTAATCCGTTGATGGCGTTCATCATCTCGATGGTGTCGGCTCGTTCGGTCGCGATTTCCAGACACTTGTTGAAAGCGTTGATGGCCTCGTCATGGCGTGAGAGATTGCACAATTCCTGACCCTCGCATTTCAGTGAGAGCATCTCCCCCACCTGATCATCACAGGCACGGTAGCGTTGGGTCATGGCTGCCAGCGAGTCCACATCATGCATCGTGGATAATATACTGTCGAGCAGGACATAATGCGGGTCTTGGGCGGCAGCCGACGATTCTCCTTGACGGCAAGAATGCAACATCGTCGCCAACGCTACCAGCACCACCAGCGGCACCGCAACAAGTGCCCTAGTGAAATTTCCACAACCGTCAATGTGTATTTTCATTACGCAAGTAATCTCACTTTACTGAAATTCAAGCGCAAATGTAGCATAATTATTGGCCCATCAACACATTTTCTCTCTTTTTTTTGCTCACATGCCCGTTTTTTACCCTTCATAGTGAGACTAACGCCGAGATTTCAGATTTTTTTGCAACAAACGGGAAGGACTTGTCAAGAAAATGCGTAACTTTGCAGTTTGATATGAACGGAGAACAGAAGAGCATCTATCAGCGAGCGGGCGAATGGGGCGTACCCTTTGGCCTCTATCTGGCATGTGCAGCAATCACATCGGTTTTCGCCGACTGGTTCGCGCCCTTGAGCTTCCTTTTCCTGATTCTGTTCTTTGGCACGCCGTTTGTGGTCTATTACTTCCAACGGCGCAAGTTCATCGAAGATGACGGCTTCAGCGAGCATGCCGCCCTGTGGATGCTGGGCATCATGCTGTTCATCCTGGGCTCGGTGCTGTCGGGCTTCATCGTCTATCTCGTGCTGAAATACTTCAGGCCAAATTTCATGTATGAGCAGGCCCAGATGGTCATCGACAACTACAGCAAGATGCCCGAGATGGCCGACAACGAGATGCTGCGCGTGCTGCAGCAAGCCGTGAACAAGCGTATGCTGCCCTCGCCCATCGAGACGGTGTTCAATGCGTTCTGGTTTGTCACCTTCGGCGGCTCGTTAGTGAGTGCTATCACCGCGATATTTGCCCGTCGCACACTCAAGCGCGGCGGCCGTGCCGGCAAAAACAACATGTAAAACTTTTAATTTAGGTATATGGATATTTCAGTTGTGATTCCCTTGTTCAATGAAGCCGAGTCCCTG
Organism: Sodaliphilus sp.; assembly: GCA_036795635.1. Lineage (GTDB taxonomy): Bacteria > Bacteroidota > Bacteroidia > Bacteroidales > Muribaculaceae > Sodaliphilus. Next base: position 14,797 of record DAIREJ010000022.1, on the reverse strand, counting down.
CCCGAACTGGCGCAGTGGATCGAGCGTGTCATGGACGAGAACGGATACAGCTACGAGGTGCTTTTCATCAACGACGGCAGCACCGACGACTCATGGCAGGTCATCAAGCGTCTGCATCAGGCCAATCCCCGCATGAAAGGCGTGTCCTTCAGGCGCAACTACGGCAAATCGCCGGCGCTGAACACGGGTTTTGCCCGTGCCCAGGGCAATGTCATCATCACCATGGACGCCGACCTGCAGGACAGCCCTGACGAGATTCCCGAACTCTACCGCATGATCACCCGCGACGGTTATGACCTGGTGAGCGGCTGGAAGAAGAAACGCTACGACCCGCTGAGCAAGACCATTCCCACCAAACTGTTCAACGCCACGGCGCGTCGCGTGAGCGGCATCCACAACCTGCACGACTTCAACTGTGGCCTGAAGGCTTACCGCCACGAGGTGGTGAAGCACATCGAGGTGTATGGCGACATGCACCGCTATGTGCCCTACTTGGCCAAGAACGCAGGATTCACCCGCATCGGTGAGAAGGAAGTGAAGCATCAGGCCCGCAAATACGGCGAGAGCAAGTTCGGTCTCGACCGCTTCGTCAACGGATATCTGGACCTTCTCACGCTATGGTTCCAAGCCAAGTTCGGCGTCAAGCCGATGCACTTTTTCGGCCTGCTGGGCAGCCTGATGTTCCTGCTGGGTTTCATCGCGGTCATCGTTGTGGGCGCTCTCAAACTGTATAACATGTACAGCGGCAACAGCTACCGCCTGGTCACCGATTCGCCCTACTTCTATCTGGCATTGACGTCGATGCTGCTGGGTACGCAGCTGTTCCTCACCGGCTTCCTGGGCGAGCTCATCATCCGCCACAGCAGCGACCGCAACCACTATGAAATCGGCGAGGAAATCACCGACGAAACCGTTACCGCCGCCCTGCCCCCGCGCCAACAAGCACGCGAACTGCCCGTAGCAGAGGAGTTGAAAGAGAACACCGTCACGGTCGAAGCACAATGACCCGCTTGACGCACATAGCCGCATTCTTCCTGATCGCACTGACACTAATCATGGCAGCGTGCAGCAACGACAGCTGCTATGACAACGGCAGCAGCCTGCCGCTGGCCACACTTCACATGGGCACTAAGCAGCAATCCATCCTGGGACTCACCATCATGGGCATCGGCACTCCAGGCGACAGTGTGCTGGCTAAGTCAAGCGCCATCGACGAGGTTTATCTGCCCCTGCGCGCCAGTGTATCCGAGACCCGCTTCGCCGTGTGGCGCACTATCGCCATTGACACCGTGAGTGTGGTCATCTGCGATACGTTAACCATTGACTACAAGGCGGTTCCATACTTCCATTCCATTGAGTGCGGCGCCATGTATAACTTCGATATCCACAGCGTGAGCCACACACGCCACGGCATCGACTCGGTGGTCGTCCTTACTCCGCTTGTCACCAACACGCGCATCCCCGCGTTGCGCATCCACTTCACCGACTTCAGCCAATGATCGCCCTCCGCCATATCGCCCACAACGTCATCAAAGGGACGGTCCTTTTGATGACAATTACACTGACAGTGTTGTCGGCGACGGCCCAAGAGCCCGACAAGCGGCATGTCACGCCCGTGAAGCCCGAGACCAACCAGGTCAAGCCGCCGCCCAAAGGCACCGACGAAAAAATCATCCAGCAATACATCACCGGCGACAGCACCGCTGCCATGCAGGAGTTGCGCCGCGACTCGCTGCGCCGCATTTACACACATTACCCGCGCCTGACCGATTTGTCAATCGGCGTCAATTTCATCGAGCCGTTTTTCATGGCTTTCGGGCAAAGCTATGCCAGCGCCGACGTGAACGCGACGCTCAACATGTGGAACCGTTTCCAGCCCGTTGTCGAGCTGGGATTGGGATGGGCTAAGAGCACCCCCGATGACATGAACTTTACCTTCAAGGGCAAACCGTCCCCCTACTTCAAGGTGGGCGCTAACTATAACTTCCTGTTCAAGAACAGCCCTGACTACCAGGCATTCGCCGGCATCAGGCTGGGTTACAGCACCTTCGGCTATGACGTGACCGACGTGCGCTACTACAACAGCTATTGGCAGGAAGAGCTGGGCTTTGACCTCACCGGTGAGCGTTCCCATGCCCTGTGGGGCGAGGCCGGCGTCGGCATCAAAGTCAAGCTGTGGGACAGGCTCTCCATGGGGTGGATGATCCGCTACCACAGACTGTTCAACTACGGAAAGAACGACAGCTCAAAACCCTGGTTTATACCAGGTTACGGCCCTCGAGGCAGTTCTTTGGGACTCTCGCTGGGACTCTATTACAATTTACCCCTTCACCGCAGCTCATCGGTGAGCAGCACAACATCCGCACAGCCATGATTAAAAAGCCATTCAACCGTCCGCGCCGCTCGGCAATTATGCCCAAGCCCCGCCCTGCCACCCCTCCGGGCTGGTACAAGCGGTTCCGCCAACTTGCCGCCAAGGCCAATCGGTCCATCAAGCTCAAGCCCTGACATGAGGAGACGGCCCATCGGCGCCTTCACTCCAATTCACCTTTAGGTGAGTGCCTATGGGATGTTGATAACTTTTCTGTTAAAAAATCGTCGATTTTTCAAAAAAATTTTGTCAGTTCAAAAAAAGTTCGTAATATTGTACTCTGAAACTGGAGCAAAACCGCGCATTTATGGTGTAGTTTTCTCATTTTCAGCGATTTATTATGAATTGCCGCGTCCTCTTGATTGCACGCAATGGAGGGTGCCGTGGCAAAAGTGACAATAACAAAACAACGAAAAATATTAATTAACATTATTACTAACAATTTTAACTCATTACACTATGAAGATTAAAAATTTACTTCTTATTGCTGCTGCCGCTTCGCTCGGCATGTCTGCTTTTGCACAGGATTTGCAGACCTATGAGGAGATTGAGTCCACCAATGGTATTCCCACCAAGGACCACTTCTTTGCTCGCAATGACTATGCTGACATGGGCGATGCTGCTACCTATGACGATGTAGTAAGCTTCAAGGCCGACAACATGCAGCTCGTATGGATTTATCTCGATGATGATGCAATCTACGAGAACGAGGCAATCCAGGCCCTGACTCCCAGTGAGTATCTGGCTGGCAAGCCCTACAACGAGATCACTTACAACTCATTCCAGACCAACCTCTACTTGCCCGAGGGCATCGAGATGGTATCCTATGAGGATGAAGAAGGCAACCTGTTCGACTGGCAGAAGGGTGACCGCATGCCTGGTACAGCTCAATTTACCTTTGGTGCAATTGACCCCGTTGTCATTGATGGTTTGACCTACAATGCTTACACGCTGATTTGCTTCAACATGTCAGAAATGGCTACCCACTTCTCATCAAAGACCGGTAAGAAGTATGAGACCGATGGCGCTCTGAGGAAGGATTCCAAGCTCTTTGGTATCTACCTGGAGAACAAGATGGATGAGGCTAAGGGCCGTCTGGATCAGGACATGATCTTTGCTCAGACTTTCCTCACCCTGAAGGAGACCGAGGACATCTTCTTCTATGGCGTCGGTGGTAACGGTGTTGAGAACCGCAAGATGTATCTCCACCGCGTAGGCCTCTGGGGCAGCGCTGACGTGATTGAGAACCTCGCCGAGAAGACTGTTAGCAGCGTGAAGTACTACAACATTGCCGGTATGGAGAGCAATGTTCCCTTCGAGGGCGTTAACATCGAGGTTACCACCTACAATGATGGTACCACTCACACCAGCAAGGTGATCAAGTAAGTCAACCCACTTATTTTGAAATAAAAAACCGCGAGCCCTATGGGTTCGCGGTTTTTGTTTTAAGTAATAGCGGGCGATAGCCCGCATAAAAGGTTGTCGTGCCCCTTTGGGTCATGTGGGGTGCTTCATCCAAGTATTGTCGGTCAGGGAAAGGTCAGGCGGGGGACTTTTCAGGTTGACGCGTTTGTCGTGCAGCAGATACAGGCCGATGGCACGTGTCATGAGAATATCGTCATGCTTGCCCGGGCGCGCGCTACACTTGCCGTTGTGGTCTTCATAGTCGCGCATCTCGTTCACGGCATCCAGGTCGCGCTCAATGTATTTACCGTCACGCACTGCTGCGATTAGGTAGGCAATGGCCATGCCCTTGGTCTTGACGTTGGTGTGGAAACCCAGTTTGTGCCCCTCACGCAGATAGACACCGCCATAGACCCGATTGAGTTCCTTCAGGATATAATCACTCTGCCCCGCCCTCGCCGCTTCGTTGGTGAGGGTGTTGCTCTCCACCACCAGCAGGGCATTGTTGTAGTACTTGGCAAGCTGCATCGCCTTCCATGCCAGCAGGTCGTGATCGATGTGTCCCCGCCACTGTGCAACGATAGCGGCTCGGCGGTGTGCGTCTCCCACACGCCACACCGCAATGACCGAGTAGTCACTGCCCTCGCTGCGTCCACCCACATCCACCACGGTCATGTAGCGTGTCCGCACCACAGGGTCATGCTCAGGCCATTCCCACACCTTGAGCAAACCTGCCGCGTCCTTGACTGGATGGAGGTTGTACTTGGCACCCTCACCCTCCACAGCATCACCCTGGATGTCACCCGTGAACATGGGCAGCAGGCAATGCTCCTCCATGCGGTCCAGATCCTCGGGCAGGAAGGGGCAGCTGCCTGTCGTGGTGAAGGCCTCACTTGCGTTGCTCGGGAACTCGGCCATCATCAGCTGCTGGCTTCGGTATTCCTTGCGCTTGTGGTGATACCAGTTCACCTGCTCCAAGGTGCATCCGTCGTTCCACAACGTGCGTTCATAATCATCCATCGCCTGCCACAAGGCAAGCGGGTCGTCAACAGGTTGTGAGTACATGCTGATTTCATGCCACGGGACAAACACCGGCACCTTGTCGCTCTGTCCCATCTTGGCCCGCAGCCACTCACTGTGGAAATAGTCGCCCACGCCGTTGGCGGTGGATTCAAGCACGATGACCGTCTCGTCCTTAAGGGCGACGCTGCCACACACACTGCGCACCACATCGTCGGGGCTATGCATCAGGCTGTCTTGCCAAAACGCCACTTCGCTCAAGTGCGCCATGGCGATGTCATACCCACGCACGGCGTCCTCGCTGCGTGCGCTGCCTGTGATAATCAGGCAATCACGCGCCTCAATCTGCTGGACGTTGGGCTGTCCCTCAAGTTTGGCGAAATGCAGGGGCACATCATCATCAAGTAATTCACGGGGATAGTTGCGCAACAGCAGATTATACATCCGCTTGAGGCCCTTGCTGGTGACATGCAGATGCCCGCAGATAAGGCTGTTCCAACCCGTGTGCCTGACGAGTTGCATCCATGCCAGATACATCTGCACCAGGGTGGAGCCGCCCCACTGACGCGCCTTGAGCAAGATGATGCGTACAGGCTTGCCCGCCGTGCGCTGCTCCTCCATCACAGCGAGCAGACGCCGCTGTGGCCTGTTGAGCACCAGTGGCACATTGCGGCTGGTGTTCTTGTCCTTGATGGTGGCACAGCGCACACACCAGTACTCAAAGTCGTCAACTATGCGCTGCCGCTCACGTTGCAACTTGTCAAGTGCCAGGTAGTGGGGACATCGGTCGAGCAACGAACGCGGCAGAAAGCAGCCGTCCACCTCGATGCGGTCGCCGCAGCAACCCTCTCCAGTGAGAGGGTCATAGCGGTCGCGCTCCAGCACCGCCAAGCGCCGCCGGTTCTCTTCAAGAACGGCTTCTATATTAAATAATGTGTTTTTCATGGTTACAAGGTGATTAATACTATCGATAGTACACCAAAGTGGGGAGCAGGAGGGTGCCGGCTTGCGCAGTTCCCGTGACTGTGAGGTGAACGGTGCGGGCACGCACGGCCATCGGAGCGGTAGCCAGCGGCTGGTCGATGTCACCCCTGACGGTAATCAGGCTCACCACACTGTCTTGAGCCATGATGCCGCGCTGGCCCGTGACCTGGAGGTTCAAGTCGGCCGACTGGCCGCTCAGGTGCCACACTACCCGTCTCACCGATGAGCCAAGCAGGGGGTTAAGAGCTACAGGATGGCTGACCCATGTCACCGGCATTGATGCCGACTGCTCTTGCTCCAAGTCAAGAATAGCTCCGTCACTACCCACCGCTACGGCATGGCGCGGGTCACTGTAAAGTTGGACTGCTGCAACAGTGCGCTCGCTCATCGCTCCACTGGCCAAACGGACAACCGGATTGCCCTGTGCAGGCAGCATCCACAGCTCACCATAGGCGTTGCACCAAGCCAAGTACTTACACGAGATGTAGCGAGCGCACACGATGAGTTTTGTCCCGCTCAAGCGACACAGCTGATGATGGCGCGAGACGAACCACACATCGCCACCGCCCTCAACAGGCGACACCGCGGCATCGATGACAGTGCGGTCCACCAAACGCGCCTCACCCAGGAAACCCGTTGCGCTTTGGGGGATAGCATACACGCCATCGTCGGTGAACACATACACCGGATAGCGGCCGAAACCGCCCGAATATAAGGGTTTGGTCACCACCGCCATGGCCAAGGGTGACGCGCCGAACACGCTGCGCCGATGGGCAGCACTGAGGGCATTGCCCGGTGCACTCACAATAATTTCACCACCCTGGGTGCAGCAGTACAGGCGTCCGCCAGCTGCAGTGGAACAGACCAGACCAGTGGCACGCATCATGGCGCCCACATCGGCACATTGTTCATTGGTGAGCTGCGAGGATTCGGTCGAGAACACAAAGTCGTTTCCCGACAGCGCAGCCGAAGCAGGAGCCGAGGCAATCAGGTGCCAGGGCGAAGCATCAAGTTGACGCGCAATAGCATCGGCACTGCGGCGCGTCAATCCCATCTCCAGCAGGTACTCACGTGGTGAGGTCATGCGCGTGATGCAGCGGTAATCCAGCGAGCGGATGGATGATAGCAACGTCGCCTCGTCGGTAGCGAGCACATCGATGCTCTTGACCAATGGCAACCATTCGGCGGCAATGCCACTGTCCACCGTGATGTCCAAGGTGTAGCGCTTCATGGTCATCACGCTGGGCTGGATGCCCGTGAAGCCGTTGCTGCCGTTGTCCACCATGGCAGTGATGCGGTCGGCATTGGCAAGTGTGGCGTCCCCCACCCTCACGGGGTCGCTCATCCACAGGTAAGTGTCGTCATGCAGGCGCACTGCCCAGCGCACCAGCATGGGCGTGGTGTGATAACCATCGGCCGCAGCGTCGCTGGTGAGTGCGTTCCATGCCCCACGCAGCATCGCCGTCAATGCCGTGACATCAGTCCTGGCGAGCGGTGCCCTCCACTGGGAATAAGGATCGGCAAACTCATAGGGTTCGAGGTCAGTTGACGTCGTGGTCAACTGCTCGGCAAACGAAAGTCGCGGCACAGCGTCATCAGGATCCAATACACTCCAGGCGCCATTGCGATAGGCCAGATAGGTAAAGCCGCCAGTGGCAGCGACGACAATGACATCGCCCAGTGCATAGGCACCGATGGGTGTACCTGTCACGGTCACTATCATCGTGTTGTCGATGCTCACACGAGTGCCGCGGCACGTCACGCAGTGAGTGTCTGTGAGCAGCAACAGGCGGTCCCCTACTGCCACGGCTCCCGTGACGGCGGGTGTCCCCGTCACCTGCAGGGCTTGTTCCCGCTCCCGCAGGTTGACTGCCGTTACAGCCGTTCCACACTGTGCCGCCTCTCCATTGTCAAGCGGCACCATCGCCCTGGGTACAACCAGGGCCTCTTTGAAATCTTTCTTTTTCATGGTATTATTTTTTTATGGGAATAATGGGAACTATGGGAAGACTGGATTGACTGGATTGACTGGAATCACTAGATTGACTGGACTCCTAGAATTTCCAGGCTTCACCATAGCTCCCGCGAAATTACCACCATCGTGTGCGGGGGCGCAAGGTCAAAAAGCAGAGCGGGGCGCCCCCGAAAAGGGCACCCCGCTTGTGATGGTCGTGATGACGTCAAGTCATCAATCGGGCCACTGGTTATATACCAGGTAGCTGATCAAAGCCGTCAAGTCGTCCATACCAACGACCTCGCTAGCATCGCCGGTCATGCTGTCGCAGGCAGCAGCGTTGGCGAAGTAGATGTCGTCAGGGCCAAAGCTACCTACCAGGTATTTAATCAGAGCAGTCAAGTCGTCCATGCCAATAACGCCGTTGCCATCAACGTCACCACGCAGCACCGGATTGCCAATGACAAACGTGGAACCGTCAGTGTAGTACAACTTGTTATTGGTCCAGGCGGGCCAGGTCGAGGCGTTGTCGGTGGGAACGGTCAACGCCCAAGTTATCATCTGGGGCGTAGCAGTACCCGTGTTGCCCAAGTTGCCGTTGCTGTCGCCATTATACCACAGTCCAGTTCCAGCGGGATTCTGGGCATCACTGATGTCGCCAATGGTCTGACCAGGGAAAGTCATCACACCGTCCTCGGCAATCACCATGTAATCCTCTTCCCATCCCAGGCCCCACAGATTGGTGACATAGACGATGTCATCAGACTGGTGGATATACACATCAACGGTGTGCGTCACGCCGTTGTTGTCGGTATATTCGTGGATACCATTGGGAGGTAACAGCTTCATGTCGCGGATAAGCAACGAAATCTCGAACGACGAGTCGGTAAACGTCTGACTCTTGCCATTCACCGTCACGGTGGTGGTTACCTCATGCTCAATGTAGTAGGCAAAGCCTTCATTGATGATAATCGAGCCATCGTTACGGATGATGCCGTGGACATCGGCCAGGTCGCCGTAGTTCACCAGCCAGTCCTCGTTCACCACATAGTAGTAGAGCGTGCTGTCAACCGTCGTGGTGACGCCGCCTGCTGTAGTGGTCTTGCTGCCGCTCACCGTGGCAAAGGGCTCGTCGCCCACCTCCAGAGTAACGGTCGCGCCGTTGACAACGAAAGGCTGGTCAACAGGATACATCGCCAGTCCGCCCACGAAAGTCATCTTACCACCCACCGTAGCGATGTTGGTGGTCCAACCGCCGGCATAATAAGGATCATTGGCACTCACGGTGACATGACCCATCGCATCCTCGGTCCAGTCCCACAGATGCATCAGGCAGATGCGAGCACCCGACACATTGCCAGCCGACAGCACGGGAGCACGATGGAAGGCAGGGCGCTCAATTTGTGCCGACTTGACAACGCTTGAGCGGTCCACAGGCACACCGGCCAGCAACGTCATGCCGGCACAGACACACAACAGTATAAAAAGTCTTCTCATGTCCAATATTTTGAATTGTTTAATTGTTCCAGATGTTTCAACCTGCAAAGATACATCTTTCGCCGAAATCTCAACAATTTTACCGCAAGAAAAAACAAACAACTGAATAATCTGACCTTTCTGAAGGCTGACGCATAAAATGATTTAAACGCGGATTTTGCGGATTAACGCTGATTATTCTTTCACGACAGCCAAAAAAAAGGTGAAATCAGCGTTTTAAAAAAACGGGTGCGGATGCCATTCGTTTCATTTGTGTAATTCGTAGTATTGTTAAGGTTCGTAGCATTGAAAAGGGGGACCCGCATTTGCGGATCCCCCCATTCAGTTTATTGTAGCGAATGAATCGCTGTCAACGAATTAGTTGGGCCAAGTGCCGTAAACCAGGTAGTTGATCAGGGCAGTCAAGTCCTCCATACCAACGTCCTCGCTGGCATCGCCAGTCATGCTGTCGCAAACAGCGGCGTTCTCAAAGTTGATGTCGTCCGGACCAAAGACACCTACCAGATAGCTGATCAAGGCGGTCAAGTCACCCATACCAACAGTGCCGTCGCCGTCAACGTCACCACGTTTGATGGTGGGCAGAGGCTGATCAGCGAGGGTAGTGAAGACTACAGACTCGGTCCATGCGCTAACGCCGCCACCGCCATTAACGCCCTGTACCTGTACCTCATAGGTGGTCTCGGGAGTCAAGCCACTGAGAACGGTAGCAGGATCCTCAACATCGTAAACATAAATCCACTGGCTACCGCCGTCGGGATCGCCAACATAAAGGTCATCAATGTTCAGCCTGAACATGTCAGTCACATTGTAGTGACGAATTGCGATGTAGCCCTTCTGACCCTTCACGGCATCGGGAATTGCGAAGGTGTACTCGGTCTTTTCACCGGTAGTGGTCACATCCTCACCCAGAGCAACGAAGCTGGTTGCAAAGTCCTCGATCGTGGCAGTGTCACCAACGAAGTAATAAACATTGAACACCTCAGCTGCATAACTGGCATCCTGGCCCCAAGCGGTGAGTCTCACAACGCCGTCGAGCGTGATTTCGGGAGTAACCAACCAGTTGTCGGGAGTCAGAGGACCCACGTTGTTGATGTAGCTGGCCGAGGAGAAGTAGAGGTTGCCATCTTGTCCTTGGGTCCATTCCCACCAGTTGCCGTCGCCGTCAGCGTCCATACCCCACATCTCATAAAGGGTAGTGGTATCAGCCTCCTCAAACTCGCAGTAGAAGAAGTCAACGGTCGAAGGATCAACGGGCTCGCGATAGCGAACGTTCCAGGTTGCGTTGTGCTCACCAGCAGTCCACGAAACATTGGCAGTGGTGCTGCCCTCCTGAACGGTTACCTCGGTGGGAGTGCCAGCCTCCAAGAAGAGGGCTGAATTAAAGTCAAGACGATAGTACCAACGCACATCAACACGTGCCGAATCAAGCATCGTTGCAAGGCCAGTGAAGGAATAGGTTGTATCGTTCACTTGATCATAACCTGCATTGTCCAGTACAATATACTCATCGGTGATGGTGTAGGTCACCTCGGTGACACTAGGATCGGCAGTAAAGCCCTGGTAGTCGGTAAAGGTACCCCAACAGGTCTTCACAGCCAAGTCGTCGTCTTGCCAATAAATGAGGTACTGTCCCAAGGGGAAGGTGAGTTTGTCACCACTCTTGGTACCCTTCACCCAAGCACCCGACAGGAATCCGTAGATGGGATTGTACATGTAAACAGTCTCGCCATCCTCATCGTAGAAGATATAGGTACCACCATTTTGCTCAGTGATATCCAAACCAGTGATGTAGTTATCCTCAATGATGGGAACCAACGACATACCATAGCGGTCGTATGCAACCAGTTCACCAGTCATAGATTGGATGTCACTATACTCGATTACCTGGGGAAGGTTTTCAGCAGGCGTCAACGTGGTGGTGAACAGTGACATGTACTGATAATAAGTAGAGTAAGTGCGGTAATAGGCGTGAAGACCGTTACCGGTATACTGGCTTGAATAGGTTGCATTCCTCAACGAGAGCACGCCATCAGCATCAATGTCGAAGTAGGCAGTTGTCGTTGTGGAGGACAAAGTGAACCTAATCGAACTGCTCTGAACGCGGGTGCTACCCCAACCCATTAAGATGGTATTGCCAGCAGCAGTGGTCCCGATTTCCTGAGGAAGCGAAATAGCTATCTCATTGCCATTCTTGGTACCCTGAATCCAGTAGTTAACAGTGAAATTGCCCTCCGGGTCATAGAACAGGTTCTTGAACCAGATGGTGTTTCCATTCTCAACAACCGTCACCTTACCGGACTGGTCGCCAGTGTAAACCGACGAGTCATCGGCATAGTTAGCCTTACCAGACCTGATGTAATACCTCACGTCACCGGCGGGCTGCTCAGTAACAATAGCCCTGTTATTTGAAGCACTCAATAAATTAAGACCCTCGCAGGGAATACCTTGACGCTGCGGAGCCTGAACCCTGGGAGCATTGATGTTCATCGTCTGAACATTAACTTTTGTCACAGCGGGTGCGTTGCTCACCTTAGTGATCTTGCTTGCCTGCGGCAGCACAGACTTCTGCACTTGGTTGACCCTTACACCGGCAAAGGCGCTCGATGCAACGGCCACACTCAACAATAAGAATAAAATCTTCTTCATAAATAAAATAAAGATTTAGGAGTTAATAATATAAAGTTAATAAAAAAAGATGTTTTAGTTTTTCTAACAAATAACATTAATAAGGCTTATTTTCAAGTCCTTGCACGCCACAAGAGGGCACACAAGACTAAAATAATGCCACAAATTTAGACCAAATTTTTGACATCTGCAACTTTTCAGACGTTTTTTTCACATTATAATATATAAGAGCGCTATCTCACCTCGCAGCAACTGCCGCAAAGGTCGGCATCCGTTTTTATTATCTATCAGCGGATTAAGTGGATTAAGCGGATTTAACGGGGACATTCGCTACTCGCTCCCCTCTCCACGCGGCGACCAATACACCATACACGCGAGCGCCCAGCGCTCGCAAATCCACCTATACACCAGCGGGCGTGTCGCCCGCTTTAGAGCAGCATTCCCGCAGCCACTTCGTCGGCCTTGTTGGCGCCAACGCTCTCCGCCACCATTGCCAGGGCGAAGGCAGCCGCAGCAGCAGGCCCGTTTCCCGTGACGATGTGGCCATCGATGGCGACAGGTCCTTGTTGCCAATTCACGCCCTCGACAGTGTCCTCAAGTCCCGGGTAGCACACCGCCTTGCGGTCCATCAGCAACCCCAGCGGACCAAGTACCACCGCCGGCGAGGCGCAGATCGCGCCGATGTGTCCCTCGCGCTCGTCCTGCGCCAGCAGCAGGTCACGCAGACCCTCATGAGCAGCCAAATTGGGCGCACCGGGAATACCGCCCGGCAGCACCAGCCACTCCGCGCCACTGTAGTCATTGTCGGCAAACAGGCTGTCGGCCAGCACCGTCACGCCATGCGCACCAGTCACTTCGCGCGTGGGGTTAATCGACACCGTCGTCACGGGCATTCCCGCGCGACGCATCACATCAACACTCGTCATGGCCTCGACTTCCTCAAAGCCATCAGCAAGAAAAATAAAAGTCATGTTCATATAAAAGATAGTGTAAAGTTAAAAAGTTTACAGTTTAAAGTTGTCCAGCCAGTCCTGTTTGTCCAGTCCGTCCGAGATTGGGGAGTAAAGATAGTGGTTTTTATCGGGAAAAACAGGGGTACAGGGCAGAAAAATGACTTTTTTTTGAAAAAAAACGGTTTTTTGTTTGGTGGTTTAAAAAATAGCAGTACCTTTGCAACGCTTTTGACGGCAACTCGGGCAGTTAGCGCAGTTGGTTCAGAGCATCTGCCTTACAAGCAGAGGGTCGGGGGTTCGAATCCCTCACTGCCCACACGAAGGGTCCCGCATCGGTTTCCGGTGCGGGATTTTTCTTTTCTCTCCCCTAAGGCCTAAAGCCTAACACCTAAAGCCTAACCATGTTAAATTAGTGTTATTCGTGAAGGTTTTTTGCGCAGGATTGGAAAAATGTTTGTAGTTTTGGGGTTCATTTCATGACGACAATGAGAAAGTATATCCTGATATTGATAGTGTTGACAGCACTGCCCGCAGCTGCACAGGTGCGGTTGGGCGTGCGCGGCGGCATGACCGTGGGCGAGATGCGCTTCGACCGCGACATCATCGACAGCGACAACCGGGTGGGTTACACGGGAGGCCTGCTGGTCGATATGAACATCCCCATGGTGGGACTTGGCGCGGAGGTGTCGGTGATGTACACCCACCGCAACAACCGCCTCACCGACCACAACACCGTGTACAAGCGCCACTACATCGACATCCCGGTGTATGCGCGCTACAAGCTGTCGCTGCCAGGCATCAACAAGGTGTTTGAGCCGCTAGTGTTCACTGGCCCGAGTTTCTCCATCCTGTTCAACGAGAACGGCCCCAGCAACTATGACAACAGCAAGACCTATCTGTCGTGGGACGTGGGCCTGGGTGCCGACCTTTTCAGGCACTTGCGACTCACGGGGACCTACGGGCTGGGCATCTCGCGTGCCCTGGAGTACATCGACAGCGAGTACACGGGCGACAAGGTGAACGGCAAGGACCGCTACTGGACCCTGAGCGCGGCCTGGCTCTTCTAGGCACCCGCCGTCCTGTCCATCTGTGCCGTGACTCTCGTCACGGACCCATGCAACAAGAAAGAAAGAAACGAAAATATGATAATGAAAAGAATCACATTACTGATCGCGGCAACGCTGCTTGCAGCTACTGCCGCAATGGCCCAAACCACCTCGCGCTGGGGTATCACCGCCGGAGCGAACTACAATGATCTGCACTTCAAGCAGAGCGACATCGTGCCCACGTCGAAGATGTGGGGGCCGCAGCTGGGTGTGACCGGCGAGATGAACTTCAGCGGTATCGGTTTCGGTGTGGAGGGCTCGGCGCTCTACACGCTCAAGCAGGGCAAGGTGGACTATGGCAGCCGCACCATCTGGTCATCGGTCGGCGCCGGCAACGAGACAGTGTCGATGCACTACCTGGACGTGCCCCTTCACCTCAAGTTCAAGTGGCACCGCATGGGCGGCCTGGAGACGACATTCATGCCCTTTGTCTATGTGGGTCCGCAGTTCTCGTTCCTGTTGCACGGCAGCCACGGCGAACTGAACAGCTACCCTCCCGTGAACGTCTATCTCGACATGGGTTTGGGCGGCGAATTCTTTGAACGTTGGCAGCTGCGTGCCGGCTACAACTTCTCAATCGGCCAGACGCTGCACACCAAGTTCCTTGACGAGAACGTCGCCAAGAACCGCACCTGGTATGTCAACCTCACCTACTTCCTGAAATAATCCACATTAGCCCTAAAGTCCTTAAGGTCTTTAAAGACTTTAAGACCTTTAAAAACATGAGGCGTTACATCGCAATACTGGTGGCGCTGGCCGTGGCGCTGTTGATGCTGTTCGTGGCACGCGACCGCAAGCGTTTTTTCAGCCATGAGGGCGTGGTGTGGACCACCGACTATCACATCACCTATGAGGCCGACCGTGACCTGGGAGACAGCATCCA
>DAIREJ010000021.1:0-21567 GCA_036795635.1 Sodaliphilus sp. | reverse complement strand
AACATATTTGCCGGCGAGTACCACTCGGCCTTCAAGGGCAGGGGTATGACCTTCAGCGAGGTGCGCGAGTACCAGTATGGTGATGACGTGCGCGACATCGACTGGAACGTCACAGCCCGCTATAACCGCCCGTATGTGAAGGTCTATGAGGAAGAGCGCGAACTCACGGTGATGCTGCTCGTTGACGTGAGCGGCAGCAAGGACTTTGGTGCCGTGGGTGTTGCCAAGCGTGAGATGATGGCCGAAATCGGTGCTACCATCGCCTTCTCGGCCATCGAGAACAATGACAAGGTGGGCGTCATCTTCTTCAGCGACAAGGTGGAGAAATTCATCCCGCCCAAGAAAGGGCGCAAACACATCCTGCTCGTCATTCGCGAACTGCTCGACTTCCAGCCCGAGGGCACCGGTACAGACATCAATATGGTGCTTGAGTACATGACCAGCGCCCTAAAGAAACGTTGCACCACCTTCCTGGTGAGTGACTTTATCGACGAACACGACTATAACAAGTCGCTCTCCATCGCCAATCACAAACATGATGTCATCGCTGTGCAGGTGTATGACAAACGCGAGGCACAGCTACCCGACGTGGGACTGATGCGCATGCGTGACGTTGAACGCGGTACGATGCGTTGGGTCAACACTGGCAGCAAGCGCGTCCGCGATGCTTACCACCGCTGGTGGTACAACCAGCAGCAGAAGGTCAACGACACGCTGCAACGTTGCAATGTCGATTTGGCGAGTGTGGCGACCGACGAAGACTATGTCACCGCCCTGATGGGGCTTTTCAAAAACCGTGGAGTAAAGGCTCATTGAGCCTTGATTATAGATAAGAGATTAGTGAATTTCATGTCACAGAAAGTGAGACATATCATGATGACTGCCGTGCTGCTCGTGGCAACTGCGCTGGGAGCATGGTGCGGCAATGTCACCTTTAAGGCCAAACTCGACAGTGTCACCTTGCTCATGGGCAAGACTACCGCACTGCATCTGGAAATCACCCAAGACAAGAATGCACGCGGTTTTTTCCCCGGTGAGCAGGCCGACACGCTCAACGCAATGATCGAGATTGCCGAACGGCCCAAAGCCGACACGACCGATTTGGGCAACGACCGCATTCAAATCAACCGTGACCTTATCATCCAGAGTTTTGACTCGGGCATGTGGGTCATCAAACCTATCCCCTATGTGGTGAACGGCGATACCGCCTACAGTAACCAACTGTCACTGAAAGTGCTGCCCATTGATGTGAGCCAGATGAAAGACATCAACGACATCAAGCCAGTGGAGGAGGTATCGTTCAAGGTGCTGGACTGGCTGCCTGATTATTGGTGGGCTTGGCTACTGGGATTGCTGTTGCTTGCAGCGGCTATCTGGGCTTACCGCAAGTATTACAAGAAGGGAATCAATCCACTGAGGTCCAGCAAGAAGCGTCTGCCACCCTATGAGGAAGCAATGATCAACTTGCAGAACCTCAAAGCCGCCCAACTGTGGCAGCAGGGTCAAGAGAAGGAGTATTTTACCGGCTTGACCGACATCCTGCGCGTGTATATTGACCGTCGTTTCCACATCAACGCAGTTGAGATGACCTCCACACAAATCATCGACACCTTAAAGAAGAATGATGAGACCAAGGCGGTGAACGAGCAGTTGGAGATGATCCTCGAGGTGGCCGACATCGTGAAATTTGCCAACGCACGCCCGCTTGCCGATGATAACGAGGTCGCCTACCAGCGTGCCGTGAATTTCGTCGAGGCGACACGCCCCGTGGATTATGAAATGAAAGAGGAGGTGAAGAAATGATGAACCTTGCTCATCCCGGACTGTTGTGGCTGCTGCCTGTGCTGATGATTCCGCTCATCGCATGGTATATCTACAGTCAGGACAAGAACGAGCCCGAAATGAACGTGTCATCGACACGCGCATTTGACAATATGGGCACAAGTTGGAAGGTTTGGCTCAAGCACTTGTCGTTCGCCCTCAAGATGGGTGCACTCGCATGTCTGGTCATCATCTTGTGCCGCCCCCAGACCAAAGACAGCTGGTCCACCAGCGACGTGGAGGGCACCGACATCGTCATAGCGCTTGACGTATCCACCAGTATGCTGGCCCGCGACTTCCGTCCAAACCGTTTTGAGAGCGCCAAGCAGGTGGCTACACAGTTTGTCAGCGGCCGCGATCATGACAACATCGGTCTAGTGCTGTTCGCCGGCGAGAGCTTTACTCAGGTGCCAATGACCATGGACAATGCAACACTGGTCAATGCCATCGGCCAGACTGAGATCGGTGCTCTGGAGGACGGCACCGCTATCGGCGACGGCATCGCCACAGCCATTAACCGCATACGCGACGGCAAGGCGAAAAGCAAGAGTATCATCCTGCTCACCGACGGCAGTAACAACACGGGCGTTGTAGCGCCCAACACCGCTGCCGACATTGCCCGCAAGTTCGGCATCAAAATCTACACCATCGGCGTGGGCAGCAACGGTACGGCCGACTATCCCGTCGCCATCGACTATGCCGGCAATATCCAATACCAGCGCATGCCTGTGGTCATCGACGAGGCCACTCTCAAGAACATTGCCTCCACCACCGGCGGCAAATACTTCCGTGCCACTTCGGGCGGCGTGTTAAGTAACATCTTTAAGGAAATCGACCAGATGGAGAAGACCCGCATGGATGTGCAGCGCTTCACCCACACCGAGGACCACTACGAGCCCTGGGCGTTGTTGTTGCTCGGTTTGCTGCTCTTAAGCCTGCTGTTGGACTACACGCTATTGAGGCATATACCGTAGATAGGCTTTAGGTGTTAGGTGTTTAGGTGACTAACAACATACTACTGAAAGAGGAAAGTAACTATGATCAATTTTGCTCATCCGCAATATTTCTATCTGCTGCTCCTGCTGCCAGCGCTGGTGCTGCTGTTCCTGTGGAACCGCCGTAACCGTCGCAAACGTCTAGAGCGCTACGGCAAACGTGCGTCCATCGAGCCGCTGATGCCCGAGGTGTCACGCTATAAGCCCTGGATTCGTCTCGTGCTGGAATTGTTGTTGCTGACGATGGTCATCATTGTGCTTGCCCGTCCTCGAGCAGGATCCAGCAAGACCTCGACCAACGTACATGGCATTGAGGTGATGGTCGCCGTCGATGTGTCCAACTCGATGAACGCCTCAAGTACCGACGACCCACAAGATGTGAGCCGCCTACAACGCGCCAAGATGATTCTGCAGAAACTCATTGATCGTCTCGACAACAACAAGGTGGGATTGATTGTGTTTGCCGGCAATGCCTATATGCAGATGCCCATGACCAGTGACGCCGCCTCGGCAAAACTGTTCCTGAACGGCATCAACACCAATATGGCGCCGACACAGGGCACCGCCATTGGAGCTGCCATCAATCTGGCACTCAACGGTTTTTCACAGAGCAAGAAATCGCAGAAAGCGATTATCATCATCACAGATGGCGAGAACTTTGAAGATGACGCCGTCAGTGCTGCCAAGGCTGCCGCCAAACTCGGTGTCCAGGTCGATGTCATCGGCGTGGGCTCCACCACCGGCGTCCCCATCCCCATGGACGGCGGTTACCTGACTGATGACGAGGGGAACCCTGTCACCACTAGTCTTAATGAAAAGATGGCACAGGAAATTGCGCATAGCGGTAAGGGTGTCTATATCTCGGGTATGGCAAGCGATGCCGTGTCAACCTTGCAGGAAACACTTGACAAACTTGCCAAGAGTGACCTGGCTGTCGTGTCCTACACGCAGCATGACGAGCAGTTCCCCGTGTTTGCCACCATCGCACTGCTCTTGCTGCTGGGACTGCTGTTCTTGCTGGAACGCAAGAACCCGTGGCTCAAGCGATATAATTTCTTCACCAAGGATAAAGAAAAGAATTCGATTTTGACCAAGAATAATGAAACAGAGAAGAAGTAATCACACAGCGTTGACAATGATATTGGTTGCAGCCTTGGCCCTGCTTATCACTTTCCCGACAACAGCTCAAGGCAAAGCGCCCAAGATGACTAAGAAGGAGCGCGTCGCCCTGCGCAACGGCAACAAGCTGTATGAGAAAAAGCGATATGCCGAGGCCGAGGTCGAGTACCGCAAAGCCTTGCAGGCCAACCCCACGAGCGAGAAAGCGCAATTCAATCTCGCCACCGCCCTCATGCGACAAGGCAGCGTCACAGCCAAGGAAGACGATGACAAGAACCCGATGAAGCAGGCCGAGGGACTGCTTACCTATCTGGCCAAGGGTGCCCAGGACAAACAGTTGCGCGGCAAGGCCAGCTACGACTTGGGCAACATCGCCTATGGCCGCCAGGACTATGGCAAGGCCATCGAGTTCTACAAGCATGCCCTGCGCTGCAACCCCGACGACCACCAGGCACGCCAAAACCTGCGTCTGGCCCAACTCAAGAAGCAAGAGCAGGACAAGAACAAAGACAAAAATCAAGACAACAAGGACCAAAACAAGGACCAAAACAAAGATCAGAATAAGGATCAAAACAAAGACCAAAATAAGGACCAGAATAAGGATCAGAACAAAGACAAAGATCAAAATCAAGACCAAAGCAAGGATCAACAGAACCAAAATCAAGATCAAAACAAACAAGATCAGCAGAAACAACAACAGCAGGGCGGCATGAGCCAACAAAACGCCGAGCAGGTTCTCAAGGCGATGCAGGACCGTGAACGTGCCACCCAACAGCGCATCAATGCGCAACAGGCTCAGCAACAACGGCACGAGCGCCAGCGCACCAACAAGAAGTGGTGATTAGGCTTTAGGCACTGGGCGTTAGGTTTTAGGTTCGATAACAGACAACGGATTAATTCAATGAAGCGAATCATCAATATAGTAGTCTTGCTCTTGACAGTGTTGGTAGCACAGGCGGCATCATTCACCGTCGAGGCACCGCGACAAGTGGTCGAGGGCAACAAGTTCAATGTCACCTTTGTACTCAAGAACGGGGAAGGCTCCAATTTCACCCCTCCCGAGGTGAGTGGAGCCAAACTCATCTATGGTCCCAGTGTGTCACACAGCTACAGTTCATCCTGGGTCAACGGCAGGTCGAGCAGCAGCTCAAGCGAAGAGTACACCATGATCTACAAGGCTACTCAGACGGGCAAATGCCATATCGGTGCAGCGTCCATCTCTGTAGGCGGCTCCCACCTATCGACCAAGGCATTTACTATTGAAGTTTTACCTTCAGGTAGCCAACCCAGCCAGCAAAAGCAGACGACACCAGGTGCACCCACCCCTTACAGCGACCCGATGACGCAAAGCGCCGATAAGTCGGTGAGCGGCAAGGACCTGTTCGTGCGCATCGAGATGTCCAAACCGCGCGTCTATGAGCAGCAGGCAGTGGTGTGCACCATCAAGCTGTATACCAAGTACCAAATCTCACAGTTCATGCCCACCATCCAGCCTTCGTTTGACGGTTTCCTCATTGAAGAAATTCCTGTCCAGCCCAGTTTGAACAAGGTAGAGGAATTGAATGGAGAACGTTACATGACGGCTATTCTCAAGAAGTGCATCCTGTATCCGCAGCAAAGCGGAAAACTCACTATCACCTCGGGAAACTATGACGTGAGTGTGGTACAGTTCGACACATTCAAGAGCATCTTCGGCACCATCTCCAAACCCGTGGAGAAAGACATGAAGGTGACGAGCAACTCGGCAACCATCAACATCCTGCCACTGCCCGAGCCCAAGCCCACTTCGTTCACAGGTGCAGTGGGACGCTTCAACGTCACTACCGACCTCAAGCCTGCGACAGGGCTCAAGACTTATAGCGCCGCTAGTTACCGCTACATCATCAGCGGCACTGGAAATATCAAATACATCAAGGCGCCCGAAATCAAGTTCCCGGACCAGTTCGACGTCTATGACCCCAAGACCGATGCTCATGTCAATGACGGTGCCGGCGACATGACCGGTAAGGTCGTGATGGACTATACTTTCATTCCGCAGTATGCCGGCGAGTTTGACATTCCTGCAGGTGAATTCTCCTACTTTGACCCTGATGCGGGCAAGTATGAGACCATCACGATTCCCGCCCGACACCTCACCGTGGCAAAGGGAGAAGGCCAACCCAGCAACCACTATCGAATGAAGAACATGGACATCCGTCCCATCAAGAACGGCGACTTGGGGCTGAAGAAATCCCATGGCTATATCGTGAGCCACTGGACTTACTGGCTGTGGTTCCTGCTGCCGCTGCTGGCTATGTTGGCACTGCTGTTGTATTACCGCAAGCAGTTGAAGGAACGTGCCGATGTGCGCCGCATGCGCTCCAAACACGCCAGCAAGGTGGCACAGCGCCGCCTGAAGGCCGCCCGTGGCTGTGCATCGCGCGGCGACCGCAACGGATTCTATGCCGAGATGCTAAACGCCCTGTGGGGCTACATGAGCGACAAACTATCCATCCCTGTGAGCGAACTAAGCAAGGATAACATCAACGCCGAACTGGAAAAGTATGGCATTGACGAGCAGTTGCGCAAGGAGTCAATAGACCTGATTGACAAGTGCGAGTTTGCCCAATATGCTCCCGAACTCGCGCAAAGCGATATGAACGCCGTACTTGACGAAGCCGCCGGTATCATTGACCGGCTGGAAAGTGTGAAACGCAAAACCATCGTGCAGTCATGAAACAGATCATCATATCCATCCTATTAGCCATGATGGCACTACCCCTCATGGCTGCTAACGCCAACATTGACCGAGCCAACCAAGCCTACAAACAGGAACTGTATAATGAGGCATTGAAACTATACCTGCAGGAGGCCAAGGAAACGGGTGTGTCATCAGCACTGTATTGCAACATCGGCGACACCTATTACCGTCTCAAGGACAACGTCCACGCCGTTCTCTACTATGAACGCGCCCTGGTGCTTGACCCGTCGAACAGTGACGCACGTTTCAACCTGGAATTCGTACGTGGCAAGATGCAACTACCCGACGATGCCGGCGAGTCGTGGTTCAGCAACTGGGGGGACCAGACGGTAAGCCGTCTGTCGAGCAATACTTGGGCCATCGTTGCCATCATCACCTTCCTGCTTTTCCTGGCTGGTGTGGCCGCCTATCTGTTCATGGACAATGTGCTGGTGCGTAAAATCGGTTTTTTCGGTGGCGCACTGGTGTTGGTGGCAAGCATCCTTGCCAATCTGGCAGCCTTCCATGTTTATCATAAGGCGACAAGCGGTAATGCAGCCATCATTATGCCCGAGAGCGTTGTCTTGAGCACCGCGCCGCGTGAGCCTCGCGATAAGGATGAGGAGGCTTTTTCCCTGCAACAAGGCACACGCGTCGAGATTGTCGATTCCATCGCCGACAAGACAAGTGGAAAGTGGTTGCAGGTTTCAACAGCAGGTGGTCACAAGGCTTGGCTCAACGCCCGTGACATTGAGGTAATATAAAGAACAAATAGTTAACTGCCCACGGTACTGTGCCAGGGGCCTACCAGGAATTAAATGATAGATTATCTCACCGATATTGATACTGATGTGTTGCTTGCCATCAACGGCTTGCATGACATGTTTCAGGACTCGTTCTGGATGATGGTGTCCGCCAAGTGGTCATCGGTGCTGCTTGGGCTGGGACTTGTCTGGGTTTTGTTGCACAAGAACCGCCGTCACGCTTTGTTGGTAATCGCGATGCTGGTGCTGGCTATCGCTATTGCCGACCAGGTGTCATCAGGGCTCATCAAGCAACTTGTTGAGCGACTGCGCCCCACACGTAACCCGTCGCTTGACGGAATTATTCACACGGTGAACAACTATCGTGGTGGAATGTACGGCTTTGTGTCAAGCCATGCTGCCAATTCTTTCGCTGCCATCACCCTCATGTCCTTGATCATGAGACAACGGCTGGTCATGTTCCCGCTATTGATATGGGCAGTACTGCAATGCTATAGCCGTGTCTATCTGGGAGTCCACTACCCTGGCGACATTATGGGCGGGATTATTGTCGGAATGATATCAGGATGGCTCGTATGGATGTTGATGCGGTGGTTGAGCAAGAAGTTCAATATAGCAGATACCACCTATACTGTCACCGATGGCGTCGTCATTGCTTCATCGGTCGCCATGACAATCATCATCTTGATTGTTGCCGCAGCATGCCAGACATGGTGATATAAAAACAAAAAATCCCCGACTCTCGCCGCGGATCATTTGAAAAAAATCTAATTAACCTCTAATACCATTAACATAAACCTTAAAACTAAATCTTAACCTTTAACTCAAAACCCCATGCCTCACGGCAACAATTTTAAGTCATATGATGAAAAATCGCTGCAAAGGTAAGGCTAAATATGTTATTAAACATAATTTTTGAACAAGAAAATTCTCAAATTTAACACTTTTTAGTGTTTTGGTACATTTTCTCACAGTTTTAAGGCCAATTTCCTACTTGAAACAGTAGCATCCGCACTAATTACCCATGATGGCACTGATGACAGCATTTATGTCAGCAATGTTCACTTCATCGTCACTGTTCACGTCAGAGCTTCCTTGTGTATCATCGGGATTGCCCATGATGATGTCTATCAAGGCGTTCACATCACCAATATTCACCTCACCGTCGCCATTTACATCACCGATAACAACCGTGGGGTCATAGCCCAACTGGCTGTCCATCCAAGCGAGGCGGTCGATGAGCCATTGCTTGAGGTAACCAATCTCATCTTGAAAATTCTTGGCCAGATAAAAGTTAGGCCATACATATTTTCGCCAACGCGGCCATGCCAGGCTGTTGCGTGATTCAGCACCATTAATGGTGAGAACATTAGCCAGCGAATCGACTGTCGCCATCAAGCGGTCTTCGCGCAGATTGGATTGACGATATTTTTTCCAACGGGATTTCAGGGCTTTGACATAATCGGGATCGGTATTCAATTTGTACCACCAGAAAGGTATCATGTAAGGATCGTTCTGGCCGTTGATAATGTCATTATTCTGATAGATCCAGGTATCAGTTCGCCAACCCCGATAATAATTTGAGTTGCCGTAAGCCAGGTTCATGTCCCACAGAGCCATTTTGAAGCGGGCATCCACGCTGTCACGGCGTTTGTAGAATTTACCGCTCAACCGATAGGCGTCAACATTATGACCAAACTCCATGGCAATCTGATAATCGACGAAGTTCATCATGTCGAGATAGTTCCTATAGGTGGGCGTTCCTCCCACCCTATAGTTCCACAATGCAGTCTCCATCTCGTAGATGCGCCCGGTAATGTATTTCACCTGATCCTGAGTCAGGTCCTCATAATCGGGTGACTTGTACTGGATGTGAATGTAGTACTGCGGGTATTGTGTGCCGTTCATGCTCACAGGGTGATACCTGGAAGTATAGGTCATCCCTTCATTCCGGTCCACTTCCATCAGGTAGTCGCCAGTGATTTCTTCACCTTCAGTGCCAGGATCTTCAAGATTGAGGCGATGCTTGCCCTTGGAAACGACCTCGGTGAGGACATACACGCCATAGTAAGTGCCATCAAGGAAAAGCTCGCACAACCGCCCCTGCGGCACATATTCCATCCAAGGGCGCGATACCTCGAATGCCAGCAGGTCGCGTATCATGCTCTTGTCGGAATAGGGGGCGAGCAGTGCCCAATCATTGTCCTTGCTCATGCCCAGGATTTTCACTTTCACCTTTTCCCCGCCACTCTCCAACGGCTTGTCTAACGGGCGGAAGGAATAGGGCTTCTTGGCACTCATGCCATAGGACGAATTGCCACGATAGCGCAGACCGATGTAGCCCTCATAGTCGATGTGCTGCCCGGGATGAGCAATAGTGTCAGCATAATTGAGCTGGCCATCCCCATTGTGGAGAATCTTCATGCTTGCAGTGATGCGCTGGTGACGGTCAATAATTTTACCGCCCACATTAATCCACACAATCGGCAGGTTGGTGGATGTCAGTTGGACATTCACATTGTCAGGCGGATAATTCCCCGACGCCGCAAATGCGGTTCCTGCCAACATCAGTACAGCACAAGTGAGCAGTAAAAGCTGTTTCATTAAATACAGGTCTTCTAAATTTGTGGGCAAAGATACAAAAAAGACTTCACACTCAAGAATTCTGATTGTGGTTGTTGCGAGGGTGATGGGCGAGTATTTCGTCACGCAGGCGGGTGCGGTCGATGTGGACATAGATTTCGGTGGTGGTGATGCTCTCATGACCCAACATCTGCTGGATGGCACGCAGGTTGGCGCCGCCTTCAAGCAGGTGGGTAGCGAAACTGTGGCGTAGCGTGTGTGGGCTGATGACCTTGCGCACCCCAGCAAGTTCACACAATTGTTTGACGATATGGAAAATCATCTGCCGGGTGAGCATCGCGCCTCGACGGTTCAGGAACAGGATATCCTCGCTGCCCCGTTGGGCCACCTGACGGGAGCGTGTCTGCTCCAAGTAGAGGTTAATCTGCTCGATGGCGACGGGTGAGATGGGAACCACCCGCTGCTTGTTGCCCTTGCCCTGAATGACGACATAGCGCTCATCCACGAACAGTTGCGACAAGCGCAGGCCCACCAGTTCGCTGACACGCAACCCGCAGCCGTAAAGCGTCTCGATGATGGCACGGTTGCGCTGTCCCTCGGCCTTGCTCATGTCGATAGCTGCGATCATGCGGTCAATCTCATCAATAGTGAGCACCTCGGGCAGATGGCGCCCAATTTTGGGCGTGAGCAGCAGTTCGGTGGGGTCGGTGTCCATGTACCCCTCCAAGCGCAGAAATTTATAGAAACTCTTCACACCGCTGATAATGCGCGCCTGGGAACGCGGTTGGATACCCACATCCTGCAAGGTGCAGACAAAGCGCTCCAGATCATCGGTCGTGGTGCGCTCAATGCCCACACCCGCATCGGCGAGGTAGCGGATGAGTTTATCCACATCGTCGCTATAGGCCTGAGCGGTATTACGGCTCATTCCTTTGGTCAGCGTCAAGTGTCCCCAAAAACGCTTCTTTACATCATCTATATTGGTAATATCTCTCATTATTACTCCTGGATGGACTGGACATACTGGACGGACTGGATGGTAAGGACTAGGGTAGAACTTTTCATTTTAATTTCCTGAGAAGCACTCCCTTGATTGTATCGGTCAACAGAGGGTCATAATTATCATTGGCGAAAACCGTCACACTGTCGCCGTCAAAGACCATCTGCAAGCGACGGTTATCCCCACCATCGAGCCAGTCCATGCGCAAGGAGAGGGTGTCGCCCCGCCAAGCATAGGCCGCTGCACTAGTGAAAGGACGACTTGTACCCACCAACTGTTCACGGCTCTCCATGATGTAGATGGGTCGGTCATCGCTCGTGGTGATGCGCCATTCTCCCCAGCCAGCGACGGCACGCAACTGGCCGCGCCAATCGGTCATCGTGAAAATGCGGTCACTACCGCTGGGCTCAATCTCAATGGAGTGAATGCCCAACAGATTGTCCTCGAGGCTGACAGCACCCGCAAACAGACGGGCTTCCTGCGGATGAGCCCCATCGCCCTGCGGCAATTCAATCGCAAACTTTTCAAAAGGAGCCATCACCTTGGGAGGCTTCGACTTGACCAAAGGCTCCACCAAACGATAATAAATCGTGTTGAGTTCATCGCCATAGTTTCCAGCCCTTCCATTGACGACAACCACCAAGTCCAATGCCGGAACCACGTCAATGAGTTGGCCGCCATAACCTGTAGCGAAGAAAGAATCGGCCAATGGCTGACATACCGACTTGGTTTGGTAACCATAGCCAAGCTCATAACGGTCAACATCATAGCCTGTGAACAGTGCACGCAATTTGTGCCATACCGTGCGCAAGGCTTGCTGTATCTTTTCCCAAAACGATAATTTGGGTTCAGCGCTTTCCCGAGTCGAAATGTGCGGGCTTGTCATATCTTGAATCCATTTCTTGCCCACGAGTTGCCGGCCATTCCATTCCCCACCATGCAGCAGGAGCAAACCCAGTTTTGCCTCGCTTTCGGCTTGGAGACGCAATCCCCAGCCCGCTGTCTCAATGCTGTCAGGGGCGAGTTCCCAGTCTGCTTGGGTGATGTGCATGGGTGTGAAGATGCGTTCACGCACATAGTCAAGCATCGGTTTCCCCGTCAGACGTGTCACAATGGCCGCCAACGCATGGGTACACATCGAATCATAATTGAAGTGTTGCCCTACTCCATGAAAATCTCCGGAGAACCAAGTGGTGAGCCAATCGGCTTCTCCCATGAAGATGCTCAAGTCCTGCTCCCGTCCCGACGCCATGATGAGCAGATCGCGTACGGATAGACTATCCAATGCGGGTGATAGTGTGGCGGGCATCTTGTCGCGAAGGAACTTTGAAACTTTGTCATCAACAGTGAGCAATCCATCATCAACAGCAAGGCCCACC
The DNA here is from genome assembly GCA_036795635.1 of Sodaliphilus sp. Taxonomy (GTDB): domain Bacteria; phylum Bacteroidota; class Bacteroidia; order Bacteroidales; family Muribaculaceae; genus Sodaliphilus. The sequence goes on along the minus strand of DAIREJ010000021.1, from coordinate 9,187 downwards.
GCCAAACCAGTAACCGTCTTGCTCGCGCTGTACAACGTGTGCAACTGATCAGCCTGATAGGGAGCGGCATGCCACTCGCTGATGACCTTGCCGTGGCGCAGCACCATCATGTGATGGATGTCCACATCGGGCAAGGCGGTAACGCGATGATAAAAAGTGTTGAGCAGTTCAGGGGACACCCCTTCGGCATCGGGAGTAGAGCGAGGCAGGTCCCCCACCTGCGCAATGGCGACAAAGGCCATTGCGACAAACGACAGAAAAACAGAGAAATATCGTTTCATTGGACAGAGAACTGTACGGTTACGGGTTTGGAATTGGGATAGGTGTCGCGGATGGTCACTTCGTTCTTGTTGAAATCAAAGATGAAAACCAAGCCGCTAATCCAGTCCACATAATGAACACGCACCTCAAGAATCATGGGTGATGTCCAAGCATAGGCAGCAGCGGCGGTGAAGCCGTGGGCGAAGCCCTGCATGCGATTGATGGCATTGATGGAGTAATAGGGCATGCCAGCTAGCGGACTGTAGCGCCATGAGCCGTAGCCCAAAACGAATGACTCGCTATCCTGGGCCTCATATTCCACTTCCATCGTCTTTTCAGCAGTCCCTCCGATTAAGCCTATCTGCCGTATGCCAAATTTGTTGGATTCCAAATGCAATAATAAGCTTTGATTCTTGCCTTTTTCACCTTTCGGCAGTTGCAGCGTGGCCTTAGCGCAGAGGTCATCTAACTTTTTTTGCAGTTTCTTTTCGGGCTGGAGCGGTACAGCCTTCATTCCCGGCATCAACTGGTTCCAGATGCAAGCCAGTTCCTCGTGGCCGTAGAGTTTCATGCCTAGGATTACCACCACGAGGTCTTCCTGGGGCACCACAACGGTATATTGTCCCATGGCTCCGTCGGCACGGAAAGAGCCGGGCCACTTGCTCTGCCATACCTGGTATCCATAGCCCTGATTGCCGTCAGTTGCAGGCACAGTTTCCTTGGCACCGCCGTCAATGAGGCGAGAGCAGGCCGCTTCCACATAATCGGCGCTGACGAGTTGTTGGCCGTTCCAATAGCCCTTGTTGAGTAGTAATTGACCCAACTTGGCCATCGTCTCGGCCTGCACGCGCAATCCCCAGCCACCCGTGTTGATGCCGTCAGGACTGGTTTCCCAGTCTGCCACGGTGATGTGCATTGGTGCGAACAATTTCTTCTCGAGATACTCCAGCATCGTATAGCCTGTCACACGCTGCACAATGGCACTGAGCATGAAGGTACACATCGAGTCATACTGGAACAAACTGCCAGGCTTGTCTTCCACAGGCTTGGCGAGCCAGTCCTTGACCCAATCCATGCTGTTGTTGCGCATCGTCCAGTCAGGTTTAACTCCCGAGGCCATCATCAGCAGGTCGCGCACGGTCATGTCCGCCATGTTGTCGCTGACGTGGTTGGAGCGCTTGTCGGGGAAGAAGGTCATCACCCTATCATTGAGGCGCAGCAAGTTCTCGTCGATGGCGATGCCTATCGCCAACGAGGTGAACGTCTTGCTAGCCGAGTAGAGCGTGTGACTGTCCTCGGCGCGGAACGGAACGGGATGCAGTTCGGCTACCACCTTGCCGTGGCGCACGACCATCACATGGTGAATGTCACATTCGGGCAATGCCATCAGCGAGTCCATCATGTTGATGACCGCCTGGGTGCTGATACCCTCGGCAGCAGGTGTGCTCCGGGGCAGGTCGCCCGTCTGTGCTGTCAGTAAAAGCGGCAGCAGCGCCAGAAATATGAGAAGTTGACGTTTCATGATTCTTGAATTATTGATAGTTTTTCAACGCACGTTCAAGTTCGTCAAGGATGAGCATTTTCAGTTCTTTGGGTTCCAGCACCTCGATGCTGGCACCATGGGACATGAGTTCCTCTTTCAGGTCATAGGTGATGCGCATCCGGTAGGAGAACACCGAATAGTCGTCATGCACCTCCTCCTGCTGGGAAGGATGAAGAGGCAAGGCACGAAAATATTTTGCCTGGGTAGGCTCCACACGCAGCACAATGCGCTTGGCACTATTCTTATTGGTGATGATGCCAAAGCAGTCCTTGAAGAATTCCGAAGGGTTCACATCATCGGGCATCTTGAACGTCTCCTGCAAGAGGTTCAAACGACTGATGCGGTCCAGCGAATAGGTCTTTATAAGGCCGTCATTCACGTTAAGGCCGATGACATACCACAGTTGCTTGAAAATCTTGACGAAATAGGGCTCCAGAATGATGCCGTCGGCGGGACGTGAACGGGTGTAACTCTTGTAAGAGAAACTGATGCGGTGGTTCTGCTTGAGGGCATCAATGATTACAGGCAGATGCTCTCGTGCCGAGGGCACGTTCTCGAGCATGATGCGCCCGCTGATGTCATGGGCATTGCTCAACATACCGCTCAAGGACACCGAGTCCACAAGCCAAGATTGCAAACGGGCGTTCTCCTCGCTGCCCGAGTCATCTATATAGTACTCAAAAGTGGATTTATCGCACTGGATGTTGATGTCGAACATCTCCTCCACCCCATCGCGGTAATGGAAGAACGTGCGCCGTGCCAATGGCTTACCCTCGCTGATATCGCTGCGCAGCCAAGCAGCGTTCAAGTCCTTGAGTGTGATGCGCCCATAGCGGCTGATGGTATCCACCAGCCACACATAGCGGTTGACTAAATTGCGGGCCATACTAGTTAGGTGTTAGAAGTGATTTCAAAGCTAGCGCCTCTTGATGAGCAGGGCAAGGCCAATCATGGTCAGGGCGGCATTCAACAGCAGTAACTCGAAGCCCAAAGTGTATTGATATTGCTTATCCAGCCACCACTGGATGACCCAACTGAGGATGGGAGCAGCGATACACACCACAGGCACCAGACGGTCACGCACAGGCTTCTTGCACATCATGCCAAAAGCGAACAGGCCCAAAATGGGACCGTAGGTGTAACTGGCAAGCGTATAAACCATCTTGATGGCACTGTCGTTGTTCAGGGCATAGAACACCAGGATGATAAGACCCATCACCACAGCCATTCCGATGTGCACCAGACGACGAGTGCGTGCCAATTGGGGCTCGTCCTGCTTCTTGTCACTCTCCAGAATATCAACAGTGAACGAAGTTGTCAATGCCGTCAATGCCGAGCCAGCAGCCGAATAACCGGCGGCAATCAAACCCAGCACAAACAAGATGAGCATAATGACAGGCATGGAACTGTCTTGGGCCACCAGACCGAAGAGAGCATCGTTCTTCTCAGGCATCTCAATGCCGGCGTGTCGCGTGTACATTACCAATAAGGTACCCAGCACGAGGAACAAGCCTACCACGAAAATCTGTGTGATACCGCTCACGATAAGACCTTTCTTGGACTCGGCGACGTTCTTGCTGGCGAGCGTGCGCTGCATCAGGTCCTGATCCAGACCCGTGGTGGCGATGACCATGAAGATGCCAGCGATGAACTGTTTCCAGAAGTAGGTGCCCTCCTTGGGATTGTCAAAGAAGAAGATGCGCGAAGTGTCGTCGGCAGCAATCGCCTTGACCATGTCACCGGCACCATAACCAAGTGCTCGGGCGATGAACACGATGCACAGCACCACCGACAAAATGAGGCAGAAACTCTTCAGCGTGTCGGTCCAAATGACCGTCTTCACGCCGCCCTGCAGGGTGTAGAGGAAAATGAGGGCGATAGTAACAATGACGTTGAAGACAAACGGGATGTGCAACGGTCCGAACACCAACATCTGCAAGGTAACGCACACCACAAGGAAACGGACTGCCGCTCCCAGCATCTTGCTGATGAAGAAGAACCAAGCGCCGCTCTTGTGCGTGCTACCACCAAAGCGCTGCTCCAGGTAGCCGTAGATGGACACCAAATTACGTTTATAGAACAACGGCAACAACACGTAGGCGATGACGAAGTAGCCCACGGCAAAGCCGAGCACCATCTGCATGTAACTGTAGCTGGAACCGACCACATAGCCCGGTACCGAAATAAACGTCACACCCGAGATGGGAGCGCCCAGCATGGCGATGGCGACGATGAACCACGGAGCCTGACGACCACCGCTTAAGGCGGTAGCGGTGTCGCTCTTGCGCGACGCGGCCCACGAGATGATAAACAACAGAATGAAATAGCCAACGATTGTGGCGAGAACTATCCAGGGAGTCATGATTCAGTTAGGAGTTAGGAGTTAGGAGTTAGAAGTTATTCTTCGTAGAGGAGGTAAGGTTTGCGTTGCACCTTGAAATGTTCCACATCGGCCTTCCAGGTCGCTTTGATTTCATCGGCAGTCTTGCCCTCGGCAATCATTTCACGCACACGAGTGGTACCCATAAGCAGGTCAAAGAAATTGCTCTTGAGATAGAATTGGTGGCCGTTTTTGGTGAGATTACGGTAAGCGTCGATGACGTATTCCAAGTTGATGCCCTTGGCAATAACATCCTCGGCATCAAGTTTATGCAAGTCAACACCGTGGCACAGTTTATCCATTTGGGGCGGTGTCTTGGCGCCGAAACGGCTGGTGGGCGTGAATTCAAAGGCGTAACCTGTCATGTCGGGGTGACCATAGACTTGGAAAGGCCAGTCGGTGCCGCGGCCCAAACTCACCGTGGTGCCCTCGAAGTAGCACATCGAAGGGTAGAGATAAATCGAGAGCATATTGGGCAGATTGGGGCTCGGTGCGATGGGCAACTCATAGCGGGTTTGGTGGGTGTAGTTTCCGCACGGGATGACTGCAAGGTCACATTTCTTGCCGTCCTTGAGCCAACCCTCGCCGTTAGCCATTAGCGCCAGTTCGCCCAGCGTCATGCCGTGTACCGTGGGGATGGGTAGACGACCCACACCCGACTTGAGCGACATGTCCAGGATGGGACCGTCAACATACATGCCATTAGGGTTGGGGCGGTCCAGCACCATGAACTGCTTATTGTAAGTTATTGCAGCGTCCATCAAGTTAATCATCGTCACATAGTAGGTGTAGAACCTCAAGCCCACATCCTGGATGTCGGTCACGATGATGTCGATGCCATCCAGCACCTGCTTGCTGGGCATGGGTGACTTGCCGTCATAGAGCGATGCGATGGGAATGCCTGTCTTCTCGTCAACGCTGCTCGACACATGTTCGCCAGCGTCGGCATTCCCGCGAAAACCGTGTTCGGGCGAGAAAATCGTCACCACGTTCACGCCACGCTCGAGCATCAGGTCCAAGGTGTGCTTGTCGCCCACCATGCCCGTCTGGTTGCTCAACAGCGCCACGCGCTTGCCCTTCAATAAAGGCACATACTCACTGGTGCGCGCAGCACCCATCACTACCTCGGTGTTATTGACTGTTGCAGTTGACTGTTGCTGACTGTCCGCAGCAACAGTGGTGCAAGTATTGCGGGCTGTGCTGTTGCACGCCTGCAACGTCGTCATCGACGTCATCGACATCCACATCACCAGCATCAAAAAGGATACTTTTGTCAATTTCTTCATATCTTGATCATTGGTTATTGAATTATCGTACCGCAAAATTAGACCTTTTGATTTGAAAAACAAACAAACTTGACGAACAATTTTGCCAAAAAGTGGCACACACCTTAATGTCACTAGATAAAGCAAGATAGAAAAAGCTACCTGAGTCCAAAAACAAACATTAAATCATGATTGTTTGCTCAAGTGGCTATTTTTCACGAAATTTGCGGCAATTAAAACAAGGAATTATCATGCGCACAAGAAACTGGTTATTACTCTCCTTTGTGATTATTGGCACAGCATTGTTCCTGATGCAGGACATCTGGATGGTGCGAGACATTGACGATTACGGCTTCAGCACCCTTAATGAACTGAGGATTAACGAGGACGGGCAACGCTATCTGGTACACGTGAAGCCAGTGCTGTCCTTTGCCGATGCCGTAAAGTCACAACAGGCTGCCTACTTTGACTACAACGGGCGGTTCCTGATTCACACCTTGTCACAGTGGTTCAACAGCAAGGACGGCACTACGCTGCCCATCATCGTCAACACCTTGTCGTGGGCGTTACTGCTGACCTGCTTTGTGTTGCTGAGTTTCGGGCGCAAACGGCTTGACGCGCCTTGGCTGGTCATTGCCTTTGCGGTATTGTGGCTCACCATGCCCAACTCGCTCCACATGATGATTGGCTCCATCACTGCAGCGGCCGACTATTTGTGGACCGGTGCTGCCAACCTGTTCATCCTGCTGCTGTTTTACAGAATCACCCGGAACGATAGGACCTCAACATGGCCCAAAGCCTTGCTGATCGGCGCCTGCGCCCTGATTGCAGGAGCCATGCAGGAGAGTTTCTCCATCGGCATCTCGGCAGGTCTGATTGTTTATGCGCTGATGAATCGCAAGAAAATGTCTCGTAACGCATGGGTGCTGGTCGGCTGCTATGTCATCGGCACGGCACTGGTGGCATTGGCACCCGCCAACTTCAAGCGGTCCGACATGTTGGGACACATGGTCCGCTGGTATGTCCTTACAGACCTGCTGCGCGCTCCTATTGCGCCGCTCACCGCGCTTGCCTATCTGGTAACTCTGTTTGTGAAACCAGCCGAGGTCATCAGCATCCTCAAGCGCAACATTGTCATGGTTGTTGCCATCGTGGTGAACGTGCTGTTCGCCATCTTTATCGCTTACACCGGCACCTGGCAACTGACTTGCGTCCTGCTGTTGTGCGCCATTCTATTCCTGCAATTGCTGTCCACCCTCATTACGAACAAAATCGCCAAGAAGGTGCTCGCCATCCTTGCCGCCCTTGCCGTCATTGGAGTTTACAGTTTACAGTACAATTACCGTCGGGGAATGTGGCAAGTGGAGCAAAAGATGTATCAGCAGGCTCGAGAAGGCATTGGACTGATTGACTTGAAACGCTCGTTCGACATCGATGAGCCTTACAGGCAGTCAAGGCTAGCTCCGCTCTACAGGCAATTCCTCCGCAACCCGCATGAGACAATGATTCTAAACAACCAACAGAACGGCGTGAGTCTGCTGTCCAAATTCCTGACCCATTGCGAGAATCCCGAACTCGTCCAAGCGCTTTTGCCCGATTCGCCTGAGAACATCGCAAACCGTTTCCTGTCAGGCGAATGTGACCGTGTGGGCGAAGCCGATGCTGTAACCGTTCAATCCTTCACCGTCACAAGAGGTGACCAGGAGAATTCCGACCAACTCGAGGGCATCGTTGTGCCCTGCCAACGATGGGAATCAGGCGGCAAGTGGTACAAGTTATACAACAAGCCCAGCGAGGAGTTAAACAGAATCAGAGAAAACTAAATGACTATTGACGATTGACCTCAATCGTGATTTCCTCGGGATCGGGGGGCAATGTTAAGGGGAATACTATTTTGTCCTCTTGACTGCCAAGAGGTGCGCTGATGAGGTAGCAGCGGCCTTCGTATTCAACAGGATAGAAGCCTCGGGGTGTGTAATTCAGCGCAATGCCGTATTTCGCAAGCAGTTCGGCCTCTTTGGGGTCTATATGTTTGTTTTCCGATGAGGAAGTATAATAACGTGCTGTCTGGAAGGTGTTGGGAAGGTCGTTGGTTTTGAGAGCGACAGCAATGTAATCCTGATTGTCAAAGGTATAAACAACGTCAACGAGGTCGGGGCGGTCACTCTGGGGCATCTGTACCCGTGCACCGTCGAGCAGGCGGCCCTCATGGAATCGCACATAGACCGAATCGCTGACAAACTGCACATTCTTCTTGCCATAAAAAGACCGATAGGCGAACTCGTGGGCAAAGAAATTAGTGGACATGTAATTCATGGGCTTGATGAAACGACTGTACCCATCGTATTGCTGGATAGGTAGCACGGCTTGATCGGGCGACTCCTTAATCTCGCGAGCGATACCTTCATTCCAGGCTTTATAGCCTCGCAACACAAAAATGCCCCGAGCAAAGGTAAATACAGACAACCCCAGCATCACAAGCGTCAACGCTAATCTTGCCCATGGCCAACGCTGCAAAGCTTCATCAACACCCATTGCCACAATGATCAACGCCACCGTCACCCATGCCGCATAGGCGCGCTCATGATAGATGCCCAAGACAAACATCACCAACGTCAGAGACAAGAAAACCCATGTCCACACACACTGGCACACCTCACGGCCTCGTCTTATCACCAGGGCGATGATGCCAATTACTATCGCGATGGCAGGTAAGTAGAAACGCCACATTTTCTCGTTGAAGATGTAGCAGCGGCTTTTCAATAGTTCGACAAACGGGAGATTGAACACGATGCCGCCATTGGCTGCACGGTCCCATGCTGCCGGTGACGCAACGATGCACAGCAGCCCAAAAAGGTAACCCACAAATGCCACAGCCGCCCGGCGGTCAAACTGCCTGGGATTAAAGGCAAAATAGAGGCAAAGTCCGCCAAAAAAGCCAAAAGACGTCGCTTCGTTGAAACCGCCAGCGAGAATGGCTCCAAGCAATAACAGTACTCCTTTACTCCAACTGAGCCGTTTGCCATGCCAGCGCTGAATGCAGTAAACCAGCAACAGCGATAGTGTGATGGCCCACATATAGTTGGCGCTGCCAGCCACCCACAACATGGTTTCGCCCGGTACGGGGAAGCAGGTGCCCACCACCGCCAAAAACAGTGACAGGATTAAAATAGAGCGTCTGTGGGTACTTAATAAAGTAACCAAATGAGCCATCAAGCCGAACATCAACGCATTGCACACGTTGAAAGCGCCCTTGCCCAGCAACCCGCAGAACAACTCGGGCACCAGGTCGGCCAATCGGCCATTGGTGTTGGTCATGTGAGTGGCATGTGACCGCAGGACATCAAGCAACGAACCGATCGGTCGCCACACACCCTCGATAAGCGTGAATGCCATGTCATCCTCCTTGAACGGTGTGAGCGTGTTCATTACCCAGAATACGATACACGCTGTCGCGATGATGCCCCAATAGACAGCATCATGCCAGCGACGGCTCAATGGCCAGGAGGTTTCGCTCGTTGTCTTCATTCCACGGCATTCCTGATTAACCAAGCGGTTAGAGGACAATGATGCTTCACGCTCCATTAACCCCTAACCACTTAATCATTTTACTTGCGGAGTCCGCAAGTTGTATTATACGGTGAGAATCTCTTTCTCCTTGGCAGCAAAGATCTCGTCAATTCTCTTCATGAACTTGTCATGAATCTTCTGCACCTTATCCTCGCCATCCTTGCTGAC
>DAIREJ010000020.1:9154-21765 GCA_036795635.1 Sodaliphilus sp. | reverse complement strand
ACACCACCATCACCCACACCTGGAGCGACAGCTATCCTTACAACAGCATCAGCATTTATGCCTTACACCCGCAGTATATGGACCTGCGCCAACTGCCCAAACTCGCTGATAAGAAACGCCTCGCCGAATTTGAGAAACTGCGCAAGGAGTTGAACGTCTTGCCTCAAATCGACTATGAGCGTGTAAATAACGCTAAACGTGAGTACATGAAACTCCTCTTCGAACAGGAGGGCGCCCAAGTGCTCAAGAGCGACGATTTCAAGGCCTTCTTCACCGCCAATGAGGATTGGCTGGTGCCCTATGCCGCCTTCTGCCACTATCGTGACCTGTATGGCACGGCAAGTTTCAGCCAATGGCCCGGCCACCACTCGCTCGACGACAAGGAACGTGCCGAAATGGCAAATCCACGCACCAAGATTTACAAGGAGGTGAGCCTTTGGTACTACATCCAGTATTATCTGGACAAGCAGATGCACGGCGCACATGAGTATGCCCAAAGCAAGCACGTCATCCTCAAGGGTGACATCCCCATCGGCATCAGCCGCGACAGCGTGGAGGCCTGGGTAGAGCCCAAGTACTTCAACCTCAATGGCCAGGCGGGTGCGCCGCCTGATGCATTCTCGACCAATGGTCAGAATTGGGGCTTCCCGACTTATAATTGGGACGTGATGCTCGCCGACGGCTGCCAGTGGTGGGTGAAACGCTTCCGCAAGATGTCGCAGTACTTTGACGCCTACCGCATCGACCATGTGCTCGGTTTCTTCCGCATCTGGGAAATCCCCATTGACGCAGTTCACGGCTTGTTGGGCCAGTTCTCGCCATCCCAGGGCATGAGTGCCCAGGAAATCCGCGGCTATGGGCTTAACTTCCAGGAGGAGTTAATGACCAAACCGTTCATCGCCGACTGGGTGCTGGACCGCATCTTTGGCAAGTGGGCCGACACCGTGCGTGAGAAATATGTGGAGCGTGTGCATGACGACATCTACCGCATGAAGCCCGAATACGACACCCAGCGCAAGGTGGAAGCCGCCTTCCGCGGCAAGGACAGCGAGGATGATGTGTGGATTCGCGACGGCCTGTACGCCCTCATCAGCGACGTGCTGTTCGTGCGCGACCGCAAGAACCCCGCACTGTACCACCCACGCATCTCGGTGCAGTTCGACTTCATCTACGAGACGCTGTACGACAACGACAAGGCCGCCTTCAACAAGCTCTACAACGAGTATTACTACCACCGCAATAACGACTTCTGGTATCACGAGGCGATGAAGAAACTGCCCAAACTGGTGCAAGCGACCCGCATGCTCGTGTGTGCCGAGGACCTCGGCATGGTGCCCGACTGCGTGGCATGGGTGATGAACGAGTTGCGCATCCTGAGCCTCGAAATCCAGTCGATGCCCAAGGACAACCACATCAAGTTCGGCAACCTCAACACCAACCCCTACCGCAGCGTTTCCACCATCTCAACCCACGATATGCCCACAATGAGGCAATGGTGGGACGAGGACTGGGACCGCACACAGGAGTACTACAACACCACCCTGTGGCATGGAGACGCCGCTCCGCATCCGCTACCTGGATGGCTCGCCGACGAAATCGTTCGCAACCATCTCAACTGTCCGTCGATGCTGTGTCTGCTCTCATTGCAGGACTGGCTCGCCATTGACGAGAACATGCGTCTGGCCGATGCCGATGCCGAACGCATCAATATTCCCGCCAATCCCCGCCACTACTGGCGCTATCGCATGCACATGACCATTGAACAACTGATGAAAGCCAATGAGTTCAACGGGCGCATCAAGGAATTGATTTCTCAAAGCGGACGCAAATGAAACGGCTCACAGTATTGGTAGCGATAATCATGGCATTACTCGTACCACAAATCCTTAACGCTCGCACCGGGGTCAACTATACCCCGAGCGCGAGCGCTTTTTCGGTGGAAACCAATGAAGACGCCCAGCAGGTGAAACTGCGCATCTATAAGGATGGCTTGGGCGGCAAAACCGTCAAAACGATCAACATGAAACGTGAGAAGGCGGGTAGTTCCATGTGGCAAGCCACTGTCAGAGGAGACCTGAAGGGAAAGTTTTACACCTTCGACGTGAAGTACGGCGGCAAGTTCCGCGGTGAGTGCCCTGGCATCTGGGCAACCGCGGTGGGTGTGAACGGCAAGCGTGGCGCCATTGTTGACATGGCACAGACCGACCCCAGTGGTTGGAACGCCGACAAGCGCCCCGTCATCCCCGCCAAAGACCTCATCATCTATGAGATGCACCATCGCGACTTCTCCATTGACGAGTCAGGAGGCTTTACCTACAAGGGCAAATACCTCTCCTTAACCGAGCCGCGTGCCATCATGCACTTGAAGACCTTAGGTGTGAATGCAGTACACATCCTGCCATCGTTTGACTATGCTTCGGTCGATGAAACGCGCCTCAACGAACCACAATACAACTGGGGCTATGACCCTGTGAACTACAATGTTCCCGAGGGCGGCTACTCGACTGACCCCTACAAGCCCGAGGTGCGCATCAACGAGTTCAAGCAGATGGTGCTGGCACTGCACAAAGCTGGTATCAAGGTCATCCTTGATGTGGTGTATAACCACACCTGGAACATTGATGGCAGCAACTTCCAGTTGACTCGACCCGACTACTTCTTCCGCAAGAACGCCGACGGCACTTACAGCAACGGCAGCGGTTGTGGCAATGAGACGGCCAGTGAGCGCGAGGGCATGCGTAATTTCATGATCGAAAGCGTGAAATATTGGGTTGAGGAATACCACATCGACGGTTTCCGTTTCGACTTGATGGGCGTTCATGACATTGAGACGATGAACGCCATCCGCAAGGCCCTGCCCAACGACATCTTCATCTATGGCGAGGGATGGAGCGCCAGCTCATGTGCTATTCCTGGAGAGCAGTTGGCAATGAAGGCCCACATCAGTCAGATGCCGGGCATCGCAGCCTTCAGCGACTGCATGCGTGACGGACTACGCGGCCCATGGGACAGCGACAGCAAGGCAGCATTTCTGGGCGGTGTCAAGGGCAACGAAGAGAGCATCAAGTTCGGTATTGTGGGCGCCATCCAGCATCCCGATGTGGACTACAGCCAAGTAAACTATAGCAAGGCACCCTATGCTCTGGAACCAACGCAGATGATTGCCTATGTGAGCTGCCACGACGACATGTGCCTGGTGGACCGCCTCAAGGCTAGCATCAAGGACATCACTACAGATGAACTCATCCGCCTCAACCTGCTTGCCCAAACCGTGGTCATGACATCTCAGGGCGTACCCTTCATGCTCAGCGGCGAGGAGATGCTGCGCGACAAAAAAGGCGTGCACAACAGCTACAACAGCCCTGATAGCATCAACCATCTCGATTGGGACAACCTGGAGCGCTACCCTCAGGTGATGGATTATTACAAGAACCTGATCGCCCTGCGCAAGGCGCATCCCGCCTTCCACATGGGCAGTGCCGACATTGTGCGCAAGAACCTCGACTTCCTCCCTGGCGGTAACTGCCTCGTGGCCTACCACATCAACGGTCATGGAGTGTCCGGTGAGACTTGGGGTGACATCTATGTCGCTTTCAATGCCCACAAGCGCGCTCGCACCATCGAGGTCCCCGACGGTACCTACACCGTCGTCTGCCGCAACATCAAGTGCAACCAAGCCGGCATCGGAGAGGTGAAGGGCGGCAAAGTCACCATCCCCGCCCAAAGCGCCCTCATCATCCACAATTGATGTAACCAAAACAAAGTTTATTAGGCTTAATAACAAAACTGCCGCATGGATATTTTTCATGCGGCAGTTTGTTTTATTTCAAAAGGCACGAGTTAACTATGCGCTGATAGATTGCATCCACAACACTCTTAATCAACCATGAGGCGAAGAATGTCAGAATGATGGCCCACAATACAACAAGATTGATATCATTAAAAATCGTTATCGCAGGCTGATAGAACCATCTTACTGCCTTAGTATAAAACAAGGCATGGAAAAACCACATATAGGCACTGACTTCTCCAATCTTAATCATGCTTTTCCTGAAATACCGCCATTCAAATTTATTAAACAAAACAGCAATAGCAGTTATCACAACGGGAGCACCGAAGAAATCCATCAAAGTGTAGGTATAACGACGCAAAGCAAAAGCGCCAATAATAGCAACAACGCTGAAAATCAATGTCCAAAAACGAGAACAACGGCTAAGGTCAATTCGCTCAAAATAAGCTTCATGTGCAAATAAATAGCCCAGCAACATACTCGGCATCATCCAAAAGCAATTGAAAAGAGCCAAATAAGGTTGACTCTCATCGACTGTGGGCAGATTAACACCAAATGCTGTTAAAAAACGAGGTGCCTCATGGAGCAAGATCGCAAATAATACTGCTGCGACAATCGCTACACATGAATTCAAAATCGGCTTCTTATCAATAAACCTTGAAATGAATGGCATAACCACCATTGCAAATATAAAGAAATAAACAAACCAACTGAATTCATTATAAAACGAACTTATACCAACAAGGCTATAGATAGTTATTTTGATATCACTGACTACACTATCAAAACAAAATGGAAATGTAAATATCAGCAGAATCGTCCAGAAGGGAATCAACAGTTTCTTGATATGCTGTAGACTATATTTCCAATCTTTATTCCTTGAAAAACTATATCCATAGCCCACCATAAAGAGAAATATCGCTACACATATCTTAAAAGTCTTATGAAAACTACCTATCAATAGGATACTGTCACTCAATTCCACATCATAATTAACCCTCGTGTAGCAATGCAATATCATCATGAAAATAATTGCAAAACCTTTTACAATTTGAGTGATGCTCTTGTCAAACCGAACAAAATGCTTCTCTTGCAACATTTTCTTTGAAAGAGATGATGAAAGTAAAGTTCCCTTATGCTTTAAAATTGGTTCTCGACGATGTCGGTGAGGACGGCGGTCAGGGAGAGGCCGGCGGCACGCACTTGCTGCGGAATGAAGCTAGTGACAGTCATGCCGGGGGTTGTGTTGATTTCCAGCAGGTTGATATGGTCGCTGCCGTCGGGATTCTTGGTAATGATGTAGTCGATGCGGATGATGCCGTTGCAGTGCAAGATGTCATAGATGCGCGATGTCTCGGCTTGCAAGGCAGCTGTCAACTCATCGCTGATGCGGGCAGGCGTGATTTCCTCGACCTGGCCGTTGTACTTGGCGTCATAGTCAAAGAACTCATTGTCGGTTACCACCTCGGTCACCGGGAACACCACAGATTTCTCCTTGGTCTTGTAACAGCCAACGGTGACCTCAGTACCGTCCAGGAACCGTTCAATCATCACATTATCGCACTGCTTGAAAGCAAACTCCATAGCGGCGTCCAACTGGTCACAACTTTTTACCTTGGTCACGCCGAAACTCGACCCGTCGGCTGTGGGCTTGACAAAACAAGGCATACCTAAATAATCCTTGACTTTCTCGGCCGTCCATCCGTGTGGCACGCCACGGCGCACCTGGATGCTGTCGGGGACCGAGCAGCCAAAGGCGCGGAGGTAGTTGTTCAAGGCAAACTTGTGGAACGTCAACGCCTCGACCAATACATTACAGGTCGAGTAAGGCAGTTCAATCATGTCAAAGTAGCCTTGCAAAACACCGTTCTCACCCGGAGTGCCGTGGATGGTGATGTAAGCGTAGTCAAAACGGACCTTCTCACCGTCCTTGATGAACGAAAAGTCATTCTTGTCGATGACAGGTTGCTGGCCGTCAGGCAGGTTCACATGCCAGTCATTCTTCCTTATCATGACGACATAGACATCGTAACGCTCAGGGTCAAACGCAGAATTGATACCCTCGGCCGAACGCAGGGACACCTCATATTCCGACGAATCGCCACCACACACGATGGCTATGGTTCTTTTGGTAGTATTCATTGCTTTATTGCACACACATTAAATTTCGGTGCAAAATTAGTGAAAATAATCCGCTTTTTAAGTAATTTTGCGGTAAATAAAATGAACTGAACATGAACAGCAAGGAACTTTACGCGATCTACGAACAGCATCCCGTCATTACGACCGACAGCCGCGAGTGTCCCAAAGGAAGTATCTTCATCGCCCTGAAAGGAGAATCTTTCGACGGCAACCAGTTTGCCATACAAGCCCTTGACAAGGGCTCTGCTGTAGCTATCGTCAGCGACGAACAGGTGTATAACTCCTATCATGGTGACAAGCAGATGATTCTCGTTCCCGACACACTGCAGGCCTATAAAGACATGGCGCGCGAACACCGTCGTCGATTCGACATCCCCGTCATTGCCATCACGGGTACCAATGGTAAAACAACGACCAAGGAACTCGTGCGCGCCGTCCTCGCCAAACGCTATGACGAGATGGCAACCGAGGGCAACTACAACAATGATGTGGGCGTTCCCAAAACGCTGTTCCGCCTCAGCGTCCTCCACGAAATTGCCGTCATCGAGATGGGCGCCAGCCACCCCGGTGACATCAAAACACTGGCCGAAACTGCAGAGCCCACCTGCGGCCTGATCACCAACGTGGGCAAGGCTCACCTGCAAGGCTTCGGCTCTTTTGAGGGCGTTGTCCGCACTAAAGGTGAACTCTATGACAACCTAGCGAAACGTCCTGACAGTGTCATCTTCGTCAACGCCGACAACGAGCATTTGATGGGCATACTTCCCAAAGGTGTCAAAGCAGAATACTATACCTGTGATGATAATAAGGCTGACGCAGATGTTTATGGACAAATCATTGCTTGCGACCCCTTCCTGCGACTGAAATGGCGGCAGAAAGGGTCCGATGATTGGCACGAAGTAACGACACACCTGATCGGCAGCTACAACCTTGACAACGTGCTGGCTGCCGCGACTGTGGGATTACACTTCGAAATGACTCCCCAGGAGATTTGCCGTGCGATAGAGAAATACGTGCCGTCCAACAACCGTTCACAACTCACCGAGACCGAGCACAACCACCTCATCGTGGACGCCTACAATGCCAACCCCACCTCGATGGCTGCTGCGTTGGACAACTTCTGCCTGATGCAGGTGAGCCCCAAGATGGCCATCCTGGGCGAGATGCGCGAGTTGGGTGACAGCAGCGCCGAGGAGCACCGCCGCGTGGTTGAGCGCCTGGCTAACTGTCCGTTTGACGAGGTGTGGCTTGTGGGCAAGGAATTCAAAGACATCAAATGCCCATACCGCAAGTTCGACGATGTCGAGCAGGTCAAGACCGCCATTGCCGAAAACCGCCCCGAGGGCCGTTACATCCTCATCAAAGGCTCAAACGGTACTCGCCTCTTCCAACTCCCAGAAATGCTCTAACACTCATAGAAAACAAACATTATATAAAATAACCAAAATGAAAAAGATATTATTGATTCTTGCCGTGGCGATGAGCGCATTTTACGCCCAGGCAGCTAAAGTCAATGTTGACCGCATCGAGCCCACCGACTGGTTTGTGGGCATCAACACCATTCCCAGTGTGCAACTGATGGTGTACGGTAACGGAATTGGCAGCGCCGAGGTCACCACACAATACCCGGGCGTGACGATCGATAGCATCGTGAGACTGGATTCACCCAACTACCTGCTCGTGTATATCGACACCCGCAATGCCCAGCCCGGCACGATCGAACTCAAGTTCCAGCAGGGTCGCAACAAGAAGGTGGTGAAATATCAGCTCAAGGCCCGCGAGAAACGCGGCAGTGAGCGCCGCGGCTTCACCAATGCCGATGTACTCTACATGCTCATGCCTGACCGATTTGCCGACGGCAACCCTGCCAATAACCAGATTGCGGGTATGGAGGCATACAAGAATGACCGCTCGAAGCCCAGCCTGCGACACGGCGGTGACATCGAAGGCATCCGCCAACACTTGGACTACTTCACCCAACTGGGCGTGACAGCCCTGTGGTTCACCCCAGTGCTGGAAAACAATTCGCCCGACGGTCACAACCACTCGACCTATCACGGCTATGCCACAACCAACTACTACAAGGTGGATCCGCGCTTCGGTACCAACGAGGAGTACCGCCAACTGTGTGAAGAGGCCCACAACCTTGGTCTCAAGGTGGTGATGGACATGATTTTCAATCATTGCGGCGACTATCATCCCTGGATGAAGGACATGCCCAGCCATGACTGGCTCAACCAGCCCGATTATAAGAATAACTACCTGCAGACGAGCTACAAACTCACCCCCGTCATGGACCCCTATGCCAGCGAAATCGATCTTAAGGAAACCGTCGAAGGTTGGTTCGTGCCATCCATGCCCGACCTCAACCACCACAACGTGCATGTGATGAACTACCTCATCCAGAACAGCGTCTGGTGGATAGAGACCGTGGGCATCGACGGCATCCGCATGGACACCTACCCCTACGCCTACGCCGATGCGATGGCTCGCTGGATGAAGGTGCTCAACGACGAGTACCCCAACTTCAACGTGGTGGGCGAAACCTGGGTTGAGAATCCCGCCTATACCGCAGCCTGGCAGAAAGGCAACAAGATGGGCAAACCCGAGAGTTATCTGCCCACAGTGATGGACTTCTCCTTTTATGAAAAAGTGGACAGCGCAAAACACGAGGAAACCGACGGTTGGTGGCGAGGCTACAACCGCGTCTATAACAGTTTGTGCCATGACTACCTCTACCCTAACCCGTCGAGCGTGATGGCCTTCATTGAAAACCACGACACCGACCGTTTTCTACGCAACGGACAGGACGTCCTCGCCTTGAAGCAGGCATTGGCTTTGCTGCTTACCATTAAGCGCATCCCGCAACTCTACTATGGCACCGAGGTCTTGATGAACGGCACCAAGGAAGTGACCGACGGCAACGTGCGCAAGGACTTCCCTGGCGGCTTCCCTGGTGATAGCAAGAATGCTTTCACCGCCGAGGGCCGCACACCAGCTCAGAATGATATGTTCAACTGGCTGAGCGCCCTGCTTCACTGGCGTCAAGGCAATGATGTCATCACCAAAGGCAAGATGACACAGTTCATCCCCTACAACGGCATCTATGTCATCGCCCGTGAGTACAAGGGCCGCCATGCCGTGACCATCATCAACGGCACGACCCAAGAGCGACAGATGAAATTGGATCGATACAAAGAGGTGTTCGGCAATGCCACCATCGCACGCGATGTGCCCACCGGCCACACCGTCAGCCTCACCGAGGGTATACTGACCCTACCCACGCGCGGCACCCTCGTCCTGGAATTCTGATTCGCGACAGCACAAACCAAATCAATCACACCATAAAGAAGACTATTACATGGCAAACCTCATCAGATATTACCTGAGAGCAAGTCACCCAAGAGGTTTCTGGGGCAAGCTGGCCTTGAAAGCCATGAACGGCAAGAAACATGAGGCGCTCCCCAATTGGGTGTTTAATGAATTGCAAATCGGCGAGGACGCCAACGTGCTCGACGTGGGCTGCGGTGGCGGAGCCAATATCGCCCGATTGCTCAAGCGTTGTCCTAACGGCAAGATTACCGGCATGGACCGTTCCAAACTGGCGCTAGAGGTCACCCACGAAGTCAATTATCGCGAGATAGTTGACAAGAAATGTTACCTCATCGGCGGCAACATCAATCAGCTGCAATGCGCCAAGGACTCATTTGACCTGGTGACCGCATTCGAGACCGTGTATTTCTGGTCCATCCTCGAAGAAGGTCTGGCAGAGATCTTCAGGGTACTCAAGCCGGGTGGCACCTGCGTCATTGCCAACGAGATGGACGGCCTTGACCCGAATTGCCAGAAAATGGAGCATGCCGTGGGAATGCTGGTTTACACCATTGATGAAATCACCGAGCCACTCAAAGAATTGGGATTTACCGACATCAGTTCACGGCACGACGAGTCGCGCCACTTCATTTGCGTCACGGCCCGCAAACCTGAGTGAAATTGATGTTTTTAAAACAGCAACAGGAGGATGAACATCAGCGCATCCTCCTGTTTTCGTTTCACCCTGTTTTACTCCACAAAGTTCTTTAGCTCGTACAGGGCTGGTGTCGCCCGTCCAGTGGCATGGTCCCACAAGCCGGCATTATACCATTGGTCATTGACATGCAACTGATTCCAATAGCTGCCACCCAAGCCATACTCGTTGGCCTCGGGAAACCACCACATGAGACCTTTCACCTGGGGGTAATTCTTGAGTTCGTTCAACAAATCGATAGTGAAACTTTTTTGCCCCGCATAGGTCAGAGGCCAAATCGAGGAAAAATCCTGGTCACCCACCTTGTACTTGTAGCTGTAACCCGTCTCGACAATCATGACATCTTTATCCTGGAACGAGTTTCTCAAGTTAACCAATGCAATTGCAAGGGTTGACAGGTTACCATGATAGTAAGGATAATAACTCAGGCCGATGATGTCATAATCCACTTGCTTGTTTCTCATCTGGTTGTAGAAGTTGAGCATGATGCTGGGCTTAGCGACACGCTCGGTGTGCAGGATGATTTTGGCGTTCGGGCACTCCTCGCGACACGCACGGCCTGCAGCCTTGAGCAGATCAGTGAAACGACCCCAGTTGGCCTCACTGCCGCTGTAGCACTTCTTGAGCTGGGCAGTCGGTGTACCCACAGGTCCCCACAACATGCCGTAGCTAATCTCGTTACCGGTCTGGATATAGTCGGGTGTGGCACCGACAGCCTTGAGGGCACGCAGGCAATCGCGGGTGTACTCATAAATTATGTTCACGAGTGCATCGTCGTCCAAATCAGCCCACTCGGCAGGCGTGTACTGCTTGACGGGGTCGGCCCAGCTGTCGCTGTAGTGGAAGTCGAGCATGAACTGCATGCCGGCTGCCTTGATGCGCGTACCCAGCACCTTGACCGTGTCGAGGTTCTGGATCACGCCCTGGCCCCTGTCCTCGGCCGACGCATTGGCAGGATTGACGAACAGGCGCACGCGTGCAGCGTTCCAACCCTGCTGCTTGGTCCATGTGATGACATCATCGATGACCTGACCGTTCATGTCATAGTAATGCGCGTTGGTGATGCCATAGCGCAACGCCCAGCGCTGGTGCGTCTCATACTTAGTCAGCATCGAGATGTCACCGCCCACGATGGGCCCTTCGGGCTCGGGCTCGCCTCCGCCCAGAATCAATGCGATCTCCACATTCACGTCGCCGATGTTCACCTCGCCGTCACCGTTCACGTCGGCAACGGGGTCATCGCGGTTTTCCAGAATCACAGTAATGATGCTGTTCAGGTCACCGATATTCACCTCACCGTCGCCGTTCACATCACCTTTCACGGCAGCGTTAATGGTGAGGCTTGTCAATATCAGCGCCAACAGCGCCATAATCCGGTTGGTGTTCATCATGATTGGGCGGTTGAATTAATTGCCCGACAAGATGATGCCGATAATCGCATTCACGTCACCGATGTTCACCTCGCCATCGTCATTCACGTCACCCGATGCCTCAAAGTTGGTGGACAGAATCATGGCGATGACCGCATTCAGGTCACCGATGTTCACCTCGCCATCACCGTTCACGTCACCCGTGATGCCGTCATCCAGATAGGGCAGATAGATGTCGGTCACATCGGCAACCTCATATTTGTTGGTCTGGGTCGTCACCTCAAAGAAAGAGGTCGTCTTGACGTCGGTCACGTCAACGGTCTGCACATTGCTGGGACCCTGGTTGAACACGAAGTTCATGTAGAAGTCCCTGGAAGTAATCATGTACTTCTTGTAGTAGAACTTGACACCGTTCACCTCACGGGTATCGGTGACCTGCTCACCAGGCCAATCGCCGTTGTGCTGGTTGTTGCCGCTGTCCCAGGTGTAATAGTTCACAATGCTCCAGTTGTTGGGAGCGACAGTCGGGTCTTTCAGGAAGACGGTGATCTCATAGGGGACGAAATCATCGGCAGGGCCAATGACATAGCTGCGCGTGATCACGCCCGTGACTGTGCTGCCGATCAGCAGGCCAGCCTTGAGGGTGCAGTCCTGGCTGATGTTGACGGCGGTTCCACTGGTGACGATGGTGCCATTGCTGGCAGTGGGCTCGCTGCCGTCAAGGGTATAGACAATGCGTGCAACATCGTTCTGGCTGACAGCCGTGAGGGTAACCGGCTGGGTGCCGGCATACTCGCCGCTGGGCTTGCTGGCCCAGGCGGTCTCGGTGGTCTTGCTCAATGCCAGACGATAGTTGGTGCCGCTGAGCACCTCGACATAGGTATCGGGGATGGCATAGCTGGTGCTACCCATAGCGGCAAGTGCTGCGCCGCGCGTGCCGGCAGTGCGTTGCACATAGTAGTTGCTGGCGGAGTTGACGTTAATCATTTGTGAGGTGCTCATGTTGTGGATGCCGGCCAGTTGACGGACATAGATCATCTGCTTGATGGCCTCCTTGTAGCTCATCCAGTGCTTGAGGAACACGCACGGGGTGCCGGGCATGATCATCATGAAGGCATTACCGGCCTCGATGTTGAGGCGGATGGGATCGTTCTGGTTGTTGGCATCACGGTACTGGGTGTCGTGATTCTCGATGAATGTCACCGAGTAGCGCTTGTAACTGGCGTCCATGTTCAGGGCTTTGGCCCTTCGCACCCCATCTAGAGCCGCCAGAGCTTCAGCC
>DAIREJ010000020.1:0-9144 GCA_036795635.1 Sodaliphilus sp. | reverse complement strand
GGCGAGAGAATACTCCAGTTGTTGCCGTTGACGGCATCACGCACCACATAGCGGAAAGGAAAATCAAACGCAGCACTCTGCACCTCGCCGTCCACTCGTGTGCCGTCAATCCAGTTCTTCACTGCGGGCAGATAACCGTCCCAGAACTCACCCACCGAGAAAGTGGGTTGTGAGTAGGCGTTATACATTCCAGTGAACGAGGGCGCATATCCCTTGGTCATGTCATAGCGGAAACCGGCATAGCCCAAGTCCTCGAGCAACATCTTGAGGTAGGCCTTGACGTTAGTCTGCACATTCTCGCTCTTGTGGTCCAAGTCACGCATGCCGCTCCAGTCTTCGCCAGTGTCATTGTTGACGCTCAACTCATAGCCGTTTGCGTTGGCCCAATTGAGGGCTGCGCCGCCATCATCGTTGTGACAGATGTCGGTGGACTTGAGCTGATAGGTCACGCCCTTGTAAGTCTCGGCAGGGAAGTCCACCCAATTGGAATTGTTCTTCCTGTGGTTGATCACCACATCGGCTATAGTGCCGATGCCCTTTTCCTTGAAGGTGTTGATCATCGACAACAACTGTGTCTTGTTGCCAAACGAACTGTTGTAGTTGGTAAACCAATACTTGTCGTCATATCCCATGGATGTGCCGCCACCACAATTGCCGCTCTGCGGAATCCACACCAACTGGAAGAATTCAGCCAACTCGTCGGCCTGAGCTTCAAGCACCGTCCATCGTGAATCGCTGTAGGAGTCCCAATAGAATCCTTGTAGCATCACGCCATGATAATTAGCTGGCCATCCTTGCGCCATTGACAATAGTGGCAAGATTGCAACGAATGCTGTAGTCAAAATCTTTTTCATCGCTCAATATGGTTTTAGTGATTATATCTTGCTGTTAATATAATCTACAAATATAGCAAATTATCTGCAAACCAAAGTCTAAGGGCATTTTTTTGTTGAAAAAAATCAGCATGCAATCGTTTGCATACCGCCACAACGGTGATTTCGGTTCTATCGGTCAAGAAAACGGGGATGCGCCATCGTGATGACACATCCCCTTGAAAAGGTCAAAATTGATCAATCAACTCATTTGGCAGGCTTTGCAAGAATGATGTTGATGATAGCGTTGATGTCGCCGATGTTCACCTCGCTGTCGTTATTGACATCGCCAGCAGCGGTGTAGCTGTTGGACAGGATCAATGCGATAACGGCATTCAGGTCACCGATGTTGACCTCACCGTCACCGTTCACGTCACCAGGCTTGGGGGCATCACCACCCTTGGTGACCACCAGAGTCATATTGTCAAGATTCACCGTGAGCGTGTAAGAGCCAGAGGGTACCCTAAAGCTGTTGGTCGTGCCGAATCCGGCCAAGCCAAGTTCCATGCCCATCATGTCGTCACTCACCTGATAGCCATCTTCGAGGGCGCCCAGTCGGTTCAAAGCGATGCTACTCCAGTCATCTGTCTCAGCGAGCTTTGATGTGAACGAGAAGTAGCTGTAAGCGATTCCATCACCACCGTCGTTGGCACCAGTAGCCTCAACCTGAGCCGTGTAGATGTTCTTGTCGTCGGTGCTCATCATGACGCCCACATTGGGGGCCCAGCCATTGCCGTTCACCTCACCCAGGATGAAGACATCATCGGTGCGTGCGGGAGGCAGTTCACCGGCCACCTCGGCGGTAGCGCTCACCTCACAGGTGACGCTGTCAAACGTGATGTGGATGTCATAGATACCCGGAGCGTCAATGTAGAGCTGATAGTTGTCAGCCGGCCAAGCGAAGGCCCACGCATGGTTGGCAGCGACCTTGAACAGGACGTCGCCCTCGGGAAGCTGGCAACTGTACTTGTCGAGCACAAAGAGTCCATCGGCATTCTTCACCATGTCGTTGGCGGTGTTGCTGGGATCCCATTCGGTGCCGAACACGCTGACAGGAGTACCGGCAACGGTGAAGGAATGGAAACCGTCATCACCCTCCTCGCCCTCTACCATGAACTGGAGAGAATACTCATCAAATGTGAAGGTGTAGTCCGAGCCGCCTTCAGGAACAATCAGCATGTAAGCGCCGTTGCCGTTGCCCTGGGGCTGGGTGTCCATCCACTCGTTAACCTCGACAGTCTGGTCGCTGCCAGTGGCGGGGCCATAGCGGTACTGGGTGTTAAACGTGTCCCAGTCATCTGAAGTCTCGGTCAGGCCAGTGGCAAACACAAACCAGATAGACTCATTGATGTGTGCCGTGAGGGTGTAAGTGCCATCCCCATTGTCGGTCATCTCGGCACCGCTAGCAGTATTCCAACCACCAAAGGGCTCATTACCCACGATGTAGATGCTTGCCTGCATCGATAATGCGAATGCCGCAACCGCGATAAAAGTAAATAATTTTTTCATAATCATTGATGTTTAAATTTAATGTATGTGAATAAAAAATTTCATTTCTTGTGTGACTGTGTGAAAGCGACCGACTGTGTGCCTGCTCCATGTAAGGGCAAGGCACACGTTGTCAAGTCACTTTTCAGTCATTTCACTCGGCATTCTCTCCCTGCTCCATGAAATAATAATAGCCCAGGATGTCGTTGAAGAAGACAGTATAGGTGCCGGCTGCGACAGATATGTCTTTACCGTCTTGAACACCAGCACCGACTGGGAATTGAAGATCACCCCAGTTCACGTCCCAATTGCCGTTAGCGGCAAACTTAAGCAGGGCTGCTTGTGTGAAAGTCAAGTTTTTGACAATCCAGTCGTGATTCTGGGCCAGGTATCTGGTACCCACCGCTGTCATCTGGTTTTCACCCGGTTGCCATCCCTGATAATCGCCTGGCATGGAAATCGAGTTGTAAACCACTGGCTCCTCACCATCATATTTGTTGATGGTCAGGATGTTGTGATCGGTATTCAGGTCAATTTTGTAATATCCTGCCTCGTTCACCGAGATAGCAGACCCAGCATTCAGCTCAATCTCACCGTCGGCATTAGCGCCCCACTTCTCGGACCAGTCTCCAGGATGGTGCACAATATAGAATTTGCCTCTGCCCAGATAACCGATATAGGTCAACTGTGAGAGCTTTCCGGGTTTGGCATACATCGGTACAAGCGAAACGCCGACAGCTTCCTCATTCATGTTGACTAATCCCCTGCCGTCACCGACACAGCTGCCAGTCAGATACCACAAGTCGGGAATGCTCAACGGTGCGGGAATGACATTCACGTCAAAGGGTTCGCTGTAGAAAGACGTCGCAGTTTTACCGTCGGTCATCACCCAAAGCACGCGAGCAGGGATGGCGTTCACCACCGAGTCGCGCCCAAAGTGGGCCACGGCATAGTCACTGAGTGTGTCAGCATTCATATAGCCGTCATTGGTAATGGCGAATTCCTCGCCGTCCAGGACGATGAAGCTCTGCGCCTTATAGGTCGTGTCACTGGAAGTGGGCACCACCATCTGGCACACCTGCACCATATCAACGCCCGCGGGCATTTCAGCAAAATTGATCAGATCAACGCCCGTTGCATGGGCTGCGCCGAAGACAATCTCAGGATCCTGTGAATTGCTCTGAGGCTCATTCCAATCCTTGTAGTCCTCGTTACAGCTTGCCAACAACAGGGTCATTGCTGCGATA
Source organism: Sodaliphilus sp. (assembly GCA_036795635.1). Lineage (GTDB taxonomy): Bacteria > Bacteroidota > Bacteroidia > Bacteroidales > Muribaculaceae > Sodaliphilus. The sequence continues at coordinate 5,537 of DAIREJ010000020.1, read as the reverse complement.
TATAAAAACTTTTTCATTTCTCTATGATCGTTTTTAGCTCTTAGCTTTTGGCATGCATGACGATAACAGCCATGCGCCAAAAGCTAAAAGCTGGTTATTATTACTCTTCTATCACAACAAAGGTGTAAGTTCCAAGGATGTCATTGAAGAACACATTGTACTTGCCGGCAAGAACAGGGATGTTAGCTCCGCCTTGTGTACCCATGCCATAGGGGAACTCAGCGACACCCCAGTTTACATCCCAAGAGCCGTTAGCGGCGAACTTGAGTTCTGAGTCGCTGTCATACTCTGCACCCTTCATCATCCAGTCATGGTTGTTGCTGGCGGAGAATGGAGTCATTAGGTTGCCGTTCACATCCCATCCATCACCGGGCTGGTAGCTGCCAGGCATGCCAATCTGGAAGTAGTCGGAAACTTCTTTAGAATACTTTTCGATGGTAAGCTTGAATGTGGCGCAGTTATACCAAATCTTGTAATAGCCATCCTCGCTAACAGTAATGTTGTCGACGTTGTTTGTCGTCTTGACTAGGGCACCGCCATCCATACCCCATTGTTCTGCACCGTCGCCGGGTTCTTTGATAAGTTTGAAGCCAGCACCAGCAGGAATGTAACCGATGTACATGGCACCAGGCAGGAACTTGTTGTTGTTATCCATGTCGTATGCAGGATACATCGGCAGGATCGATACACCCACATCTTCCATGCCGTCGTTCTTCCATGAGCCGTCACCGATGAAGTCACCAATGAGATACCATACCTCATAAACGGGCAAGGTCGGGTCGATGTAGTAGGGTTTCACCTTGAGGGTGACGGGATTTGAATAGATGGTCTTGGCACCAGGCGTGGAAGCGGCAAGACGCATATAGATGGTCATCTCCTCGGGAATGACACTGTCCTCGGTCCAGTTGTGGATCCTTACCAACGACTTGGCCAGCTCAGAAGCGTTCAAGTCGCCTTCGCATCCGGCGAGGACAACTCTTACGGGATCGTAAGTCGCTTTGAGTTCACCGGAGTCATCGAGTGCCGCCTCATTGGCTGAGACTGTCCAATCGTTAGTGGGAGACACCTCGAACTGGTAATCCACTGCCGCAGGCCATCCTCCGTAGTCGGGCTGTGACCAAGTGAAGTGGAGCGACTCAGAGCGTGCCAGGTCAACATAGTTATTCTCAGGGTTGTTGAGCGTGAACGTTGTAGGTTGAATCAGCGTGGGATTGGAATCGCGGTCATCCTCGCACGCGGAGAACACAATAGCCATACTCAACAACATCAGTGATGATAAAAATATCTTTTTCATGTTCTTGATTGTCTTATAATTATATTGTTAGACATTGCTTGCGTCATCAATAACCCGGATTCTGCTTGAGCTTGGGATTAGCGATGATGTCATCGTTGGGGATGGCGAATATGTTGCGGTACTCATCGAAGATACGCCCCTCGTAGGCTCCGCCCTTCCATTGCCAATTGTAATCATTAACACCACCGAACAATCCGAAACGAATCAGATCGACGCGGCGGCGACCCTCGAAGTAGAATTCACGGCCCCATTCGTCAAGGATGTCTCTGAGGTTGTAGCTCACTCGACGCGTGGCATGGGCACGGCTACGCAGAGTATTGATAGCATCAATGGCCTCAGCAGGTGCGGTACCACCGTTCATACGGGTGAGTGCTTCGGCATAGGTTAAGTATGCCTCGGCCTTGCGCATGTAGAACAGGTGTGAGTCGGCAAAAGTAATACTGCTACCCTTGCTGCCATCACACTTAAAGTTATTGAACTTGGTGACTGCAAAACCGTTGATAAAGTCACTCTCAGTATTCACATTGAGTCTGCGACCCTGGGTCTCAAACAGTGCGCGATCATCACCAGCGGCAGGAAAGACCTCATAGGCATGACCCTTAGGAGCATCATCGTTGGGGAAGAACAGGCGAACTAACTGAGGACGGGCACGATTGCCACCCCATGTACTATTGTCATACAGACCATTCACCTCCTCGGGATCATAGGGGTAGGGATGTACATCGGCGTCAACGGTTGAGCAAATCAGGAAGTTGGTACCGCCCCATGAGGTGGTGCGCAAACCATCCTGAATAACGGGGAACAGGGCCTCTTCAGAAGCGCCGTTGGTGCCATTATCACCCATGAAAAGCATCTGGTAAGCCGTGAATTCACGATAGATGCCATCAGTACCTTCCTTAGCAAAACCATCGGTGTGCAGTCGATAAGAAGAGTCCATGACCTTCTTGGCATAGTCGGCAGCGTCTTGCCAGCGCGGAGTACCGGTATAGATTTCCCAGTTCAGGTACAGGCGTGCCAGTAACATCCATGCAGCAGCTTTGTCAACACGGCCGTAGCCCTCTTGACCATACTTCTTGGGAGCGGGGTCATTGAGGATGGTGTTGCCGCTGCCTTCACCGACGATGTCAAGCAGTTCTGATTCGATGAACTCGCACACTTCGGCGCGGGGTTTCTGATCAGGGTTTTCCATCGAAATAGTTGTCGCAAATGGAATATTGCCGAACGCATCGGTAAGCAGATAGTACTGGAAAGCGCGCAGGAAGCGCACCTCAGCAGTCATTGTGGCGTCGTGATCGGCAAACTGAGTCAAATACTGGTTGCAGAAGGTGATGCCGATACACAGACCATAGTAGTAACCGCGCAGCATCGGGTGGCTGGCGTCATAGGTGTTGTGGCAATACTCGGGAATACCGGTGTCGCCCCATCCGCAGATGGCCTCATCGGTGGTCAGCTCGTTGGAGTTCCACATCTGGCGGTACTTGTGCTGGAAACCGCCGTCCAAACCATCGACGTCAACGTTGTCGTCACCGCCGTTGTTGCCCGATGTGGCAAACACCGAGTAGCACTTGTTGAACAATTGCTCGGCACTGACATCGTTCAGCAACGAGGGGTCGATAGGTTCCACGTCAAGGTCGTTAATGCAAGACGATGTTCCTGCGGCAAGCAGCAGCACAGCGGCCGACATGATATATTTTAAAACCTTTTTCATTGTCGTTTTGATATATGGTTTAAAGGATGTGATTTAGAAATTCAGGCTCAGACCCAAGATAAACGAGAAGGGGCGCGGGAATATGTCGCCTCCAATACCGCCAAAGATCTCGGGGTCAATGCCGTCATACTTGGTGATACAGAATACGTTGTTTGCCGTGGCATAGACACGACCGCCAATGCCATTGTAGCTGCCGCTCTTGAACAGACCACCAAAACTGTAACCCAGCGTGATGTTATCACACTTGAGGAACGAGGCATTCTGTACCCAATAGTCGGTCATGATTGATGCGTTGTCATAGGTCTGCCAACCCAGCTCTACCGACTTCACGGGGCGGTTGTTTAGGTAGAAGCCCGAAACAGCCTCAAGAATTGAAGCAGTGCTGGTGTTGTGATAACCCTGCATCACGTTATTGAACATGTAGTTGCCAATGCTGGCACGCATGTTGAAGCCGAAGTCCCAATTCTTCCAGTCAATGCGTGATCCCAGACCCATGGTCACGGGAGCGTGCGGTGACTTATAGAAGTACTTGTCTTCCTCACTGATTACGCCGTCGGCGTTGCGGTCAACGACTTGGCTCTCGATGGGCTTGCCGTTCACATCATATACTTGCTGGAATACATAGAAGCTGCTGGCAGGATGTCCTACGGCGTGAGCCTGTACGTTACCGTTGATGCCGATGCCGCCGGTCATTACCTTGAAGTTGGGGTCGTCATTGATGAGCTCAGTGATTTCGTTGCTGTTGTAGGTCAGGTTGTAATCGATGGTCCACAACAGGTCGGTGGTGGAAATGGCTTTCCAGTTCAACGAGAACTCAACACCGGTATTGCGCAGCGAGCCAATGTTCTTATAGAATGCATTCCTGAAGTTGGTCAGCGCTGAGAGAGCGGTCCAGTTCAGCAGGTCGGTGGTCTTGCGGTAGTACCAGTCGATGCTACCGCTCAGGCGCTGGTTCATGATACCCCAGTCCAGACCAACATTGGTCGTTGTTGTGGTTTCCCATTTTAGGTTTTCGTTATAGACGTTAGGTCTTACTTTGTCACCATTGCCCATCAAATCATAGTAGGAACCTGCACTGCCGTTGCTGATAACGTAGTTGTCAAAGTAGTTGTAATCACCGATGCCTTCCTGCTGGCCAGTCTTACCCCAACCCAGGCGCAACTTCAAGTCACTGAAGGGGCTGTTTTGCATGAAGGCCTCTTCGTTGATCTTCCAAGCTAATGCAGCTGAGGGGAATAGTGCCCAGTGCTTCTTGAAGCGCGATGAGCCGTCATAGCGCATGGTGAAGGTCAATAGATATCGGTCTGCATAGGTGTAGTTCATACGCCCAAAGAATGAAACCAAATAGTTCTCGGTACGGTAACCCAAGCCATTGTTCTGGCGATAAACACCCTCGGCACGGATAGCACCAGCCTTAGAATTTCCAACCCATTCTTGCTCTTCTTCACCATCATCATTGATGATAGTCACATAATGGCCGGGATCATAGGTTGCTCCAGGAATCCATACACCAGGTGCAACATTGTAAAAGCCATTTTTATAATCACTCTCGGTGAACAAGAGTGCAGAGTTGGTTGGGTAGGTGCCCCATGACTCGTTGTACTCCTTGCGCCAGTTGTGCTGCCACTCGTAACCGGCCATGATGTCGAAGTGGTGCTTGTCGTTGAAGTCCTTGAAGTATTGGGCATAGGTACTCAACTGCAGATTCTCTTTGCTCTGCTTGTAGAAACTGTTGTTGCCATAGTAGTTTGAGGTGTTGGAGATGTTGGCACTGATGTTGTGGCCGTGACCTCCAGTGAAGTCACCTCCCAGGGTGAGGTGGAGCCTCAGGTCTTCAAAACCATGAATCTTGTAGTCCACCTCAGCAGTGCCGATAAACGAGCGAGCCTTACCTGAGTTGTCGTGGTTGTCAAGCATAGCAACAGGGTTGTAAGGAGCGTTGCTGTTCTTTGTGTAAGGCCAAGCGGGGTCAGCCTTATTCGCCTGCATCCATTCGAAGTAGCCGCCCACGCTAGCATAGTCATTGATGCCGTCACCGTTTTCGTCACGGTAGCCATAGATGGGCTGTGTCGGGTCCATGCGCACGGCATTACCCACGGCACCGGTGTCGGCCCAGCGTGACTTGGTCCACGCCAGCTTACCGTTCAGGTTCAGTGTCAAGTGGTCGTCCAGCAACGAGGGATTCAGGTTCAAGGCCGTGGTGACACGCTTGAAGTCTGAAGTCTTGAGGATACCCTGCTGATCGGTATAGCCTACCGACAAGCGATAGGGCAGGATGTCGCTTACCGAACCTGCCAGCGTCACGTTGTGGTCATGGCTCAGGGCGGTGCGGTAAATCTCGTTCTGCCAGTCGGTGTTGGCGTTGCCCAGCAGCGACAGGGCAGTCTCCTCGCGAGTGTCACCGGCAAAAATCTTCTTCACGAATGCGCGGTACTCGTCACCGTCCATCACGTCGATGGTCTTTTTCTTCATACTCCAGGTCACACTACCGTTGTAGGCTACGCTGGGGCTCTGGCCGCGGCGGCCCTTCTTGGT
>DAIREJ010000019.1:4633-22197 GCA_036795635.1 Sodaliphilus sp. | reverse complement strand
CGCCGAGGTGAAGAACGAGTACAAGCGCACCGAGCCCAAGATGGAAATCACCTGCCAGAGCGTTGATGCTCCCGAGACCATCATCGACACCGACACCGCCCGCCGCGTTGTCAATGCCGTGTATGTAGCACCTCACGGCATCGCTGCCATGAGCATGGAGGTTCCCGGCCTGGTTGAGACCTCGACCAACCTCGCCAGCGTGAAGATGCGCCCGGGCAACCAAATTGTTGTGGAAATGTTCCACCGTTCATCGCTTGAGAGCGGCAAGTATGACTTGACGCACAAGTGCGAGGCCGTCTTCCGCATGGCTGGCGCCGACGAAATCATCAGCGAGGGCGGCTATCAGGGCTGGGAGCCCATCAGCGACAGCCACCTGCTGACCGTTGCCACCGAGCAATGGGAGAAACTCTTCGGCGTGAAACCCAATGTTCGCGCTATCCACGCCGGTCTGGAGTGCGGTCTGTTCCTGAAGGTGCGCCCCGACATGGAGATGATTAGCTTCGGTCCCACCCTGCAAGACGTTCACTCGCCCGCCGAGCGCTGCCACATCCCCGCTGTGGAGAAGGCATGGAAGCAAGTGCAAGCCATTATCAAGGCCATCGCCGAGGAGAGCAAATGATTTTTAGTTAGGAGATAGGAATTAGAAGTTAGGAGTTCTCCTGACCACAACGAACAGAAAAGACTGAACACAATGGATATTAAAGGTAAAATCATTCAGAAGTTGGACCTGCAGAGCGGCACGTCCAAGGCCGGCAACGCCTGGAAGAAACAGGAATATGTGCTGGAGACTATGGACAGTTTCCCCCGCAAGGTGAAGTTTGACTTCTTTGGCGACCGCGCTGACCAGTATCCCCTTGAGGTGGGCGACGTCATCACGTTGAGCTATGACATCGAGAGCCGCGAGTTCAACGGTCGCTGGTACACCGACATCCGCGGCTTCAAGGCCGTGAAGGAAGATCCTAACGCAGTAGCCGCTTCTCCCGCGCCCTATCCTGCTGCCGGCGAGCCCACTCCCGCTCCGGCAGGCGAGGCAGCCCCGACACCTCCCGTCGAATCATTTGATCAGCCTGCTGCAGGTGACGACCTGCCCTTCTAACAGAAGAACTCAAAACGACAATAAGCCGCTGGCACATCATGGTGTCAGCGGCTCTTGTATTATTCTGTCTTGCTTGGTTTTCAGTTGGCGACGATGAGGCAGTTGCCGTCATGGTATTGCAGGGAGAGGACGCCCATGCCGTGGAGGGTGATGACGGTCTGCATCGCCGCGTCCTCGCTGACATGAGCCAGTTTCATATAACCCTCGAGGGTGATGCCACCGTGAGTGCGCAGATAGTCCAACAAAACCTGCTCGCGCTCACTGTAACTGATAGTGTCGGCAGTGTGCGCTTCCTCGATATCGTTTTCGGTGGTCATGATGCGTTCATGCAGACGGCTGGCGAGCACGTTCTCGTCGGCGACACGGTAATAGACATGCCACACGCCATTGTCGTCCTGGGCCTGGACAGGTTTCTCGCGAGCCTCGGCAATGGCAGCCTTGACGACCGACTTGCCGTTGATATTAAAGACTTTGAATGTCACTTGCTGCTCGGGGCTGCAATACATCTGCGCTGCCGTCTCGATCATGTAGATTTCCTCGTCGCTGCGCACACCGGCAATGTTGCCGTTGTCCTTCACGCCAATGAGCAGATGACCGCCGCTGTTGTTGGCAAAAGCCGCAATCGAGCGGGCTATCTTGCGGGCATCGGTAATCTGATATTTGAAATCTTGATGCTCGTGTTCGCCCTCGGCAATCAAGTCTTGTATGTAGTGACTCTTCTTGGGTTTCATTGCCTCCACATGAATTAGAAACTACGAATTGCGCTAATTATACTAATTGGCATCCGCATTCAATTATTACAAATTGCTCAAATTGGCGATAATAATAAAATAGTTAGATTCGTGTAATTCGTAGTTAAAAAATTATCGGGGGTCGTTCACACCAGGTTCCTGCGGGATGGTGGTGCCGTCAAGCACCGCTCGCAGATAAGGCTCCAGTTTCTGGGCATACCACCAGAAGCCAATGTCGGTCAGGTGGATGCCGTCGACCGTTCCCTCGTTGTTGGGACCGTAGAGGTCCTTGCAGGTGATGTAGTATAGATTATCGGGGTTGTCAGCCTTGAGTTTGAGGTAGTTCTTGTGGTACTCGTCGTTCTTTGCTGGCAGGTATTCGCTGTAGAAGGCGCTGTACTTGGCATAGCTATACATCTGCCCCTCAACCATGAAGATGGGCACCTCGGGACGCAAGGTGCGCAGGATATTGACGAAGCCATAGGTGACCGTGTCGCACATGTCCTTGGTGCAGTTGGGTATGGGGTCCAGGATGTAGGCTGCCACATCGGGAATCGAGGCCATGGCCTGTGCCATACAGGAATCCATTTTGCCCTCACCACTGAAACCCAGATTCACACATTCCACATCCAAGTCACGCTGAATGATGCTCGTGGCCACCATGCCAGGACGGCAGGCACAACCGCCCTGCAAGATGCTGGTGCCGTAGAAAATGAATTTCTTGCCTTCCTTGGGTGAATCCATCATGGGCTGCATGATGACAGCAGTGCTGTCCACACCGATTTCAATCCAGCGCACGCCGTCATACAGGGGCAGATATATCATGTACTCGTGCATCTTGCCGTCGAGGCGGTCCACATAGACTTTGCTCTGGATAGAATCCTGACGGGGGCGTATATCATTGTCAATGCGCACCGGGCGGTTGCAATTCACGAACTGCCAACTCTCAGAGTCTTTGTCCCAGATATAGAGGTCGGTGCCCTTGATGCCCGTGTCGGCCATGTGCATCATGTGCATGTTGGTCAGCAGGTTGTAACGCACGGCTACCGCTGTCGAGTTGGTGGCAAAACGGATGGCCTTGCCACTGGTGCATGAAGCCCGGTCCCACAAGGTCGGTCGCACGTTACCGTAGAACTCCAGGGGGATGCGTGACTTCAAAGTGCGGTCAAATGCCCAGTTGATCAAACGGTAATGCATCGCGTCAACATAGCGCAAGGTATCCTTGTCGGTGAAGTCCTGTGCCCGCAAGGCGGTGGGCAGCAAGGCGAGAAACAACATCGCCATCAGACCTATCTTAAAGCTCTTTCCTGTAGTCATATCTCTATCTCTTGAAATGGTTATTTACAACACGTTGAGGAGTTTGAGGGCCTCCATGCGCCCGCTGTTGAGCAGCGTGGGATAATGGGCGTCGCTGTTGACAACAACGGGGGCATTGAAATGCTTGAGCATCCCGAAGTACTTGAGGTTGGGATAGTAGCGGTTGCGCTGCAGCCACGCCTTGGTATTGATTTCTATCGTCAATCCATGGTCCATGATGTTCTCGAACAGATCGATGACCAGTTTGTCATACCACGGTTCCTCGTCGATGCCGTCACGGTACTGGCTGGCATTGAAGCCGATTTTGTCCATGTGGCCCACGATGTCAAATCCACCCTCCTCGACCATCGCCATCATCTGCGAGAAGAATGCCTTGACCACATACTCGATGTCACCGCCAAAGTATTTTGACATGCGTGCCTTGAAAGCCAGGTATTTGCCGTCGATATCAACCATCTCGCTGGGATTGTCGATAGCAGGTATAAAATGCACCGACCCGATGCTGTAGTCCAGCGGCAACTGCCTGAAATATTTGGCGGCCGGTCCGTCGCCCACGCTCACATAGTCTATTTCCATCGAGGCGTAGATGTTGATGCGGTCACCATAGGCCTTGCGCAGGCGTTCCACCTCGGCCAGATATACCGGGACGTCCTCGCGCGTCATGTTGCAGGGGCTTTCCACCGAGATGGGCGAATGAGGCGTAAAGCCCAGGTGCGTAATGCCCTGTTCAATGGCTTCCACCACAAACTCCTCCATCGCGGCATGTCCGTCGCAGAATTGAGTGTGGGTATGCAGATTATATAGGTCGGTTATTTGGGTTATCGGTTTAAAGTCAATCATGTTTAAAACATTTTATTGATCTGTTCCATTGGAATGACCGTGATGATGGTCTTTCCGTCGGGAGTGTAATTGGGTTCGGGCAAACGAAGCAAATCGGCCACCAGCACCTCCATCTCTTCCTGCAAGAGCGTGCGTCCCACAGGGATGGCAGCGGATTGCGCCAACGAGATCGCCAGATGCTCCAAGATGCGCTTTTTGAGGGGCGCACCGCCCTCATCTACCGAAGCAATGATTCTATTCACCATTGCCGAAACATCAACGCCGTCCAAGCCCGACGGGATAGCGTTGATGGACCAATCGTTGCCGCTAAGTTTGGAAAGGCTGAATCCCAGTTTCTCCATCTCGGGCAAGAGGCCCTCAAGCGTGACACTCTGGGCCGCGCCTAGATGGAGCACTTCGGGGAACAGAATGGCCTGTGACGACAGGTTGCCCTCATGGATGCCGCCAATGTAGCGGTCGAACAAGATGCGGATATGCGCCCTGTGCTGATCAATAATCATCAGTCCAGACTTGGCAGGTGAGAGGATATAGCGTCCCTTGAGTTGCAAATAGGCCGAGTGGAGATGGCCCAACGGCAGTTGACTCTCCTGTCCCTCGGCATTATCCACAGGCTGTTCTTCCTGTTGAGCGATGCCCTCGCGTTTCTTGCGTTCAAAGTTCGCGAACAGTTCATCCCAGTTACTCATAGCCGCGTTACCGCTTGATTGTCGGGGACGCTGGGGAACACCTCCACCGTTTTTCTCCTTGAACGGATTGTAGGAGGAATCCACATCAATCTTGGGGTTATGTACCTCGACATGTCCGCCGTAGGCAGGGATAGAAGGCGCATCCTGGGTATCAAAATCAATGGACGGCACCTCGCTGAAGCGGCCCAACGTTTCCTTGACGCCAGCAGCAAGAATCTGCCAGATGGGCATCTCGTCCTCAAACTTGATTTCGGTCTTGGTTGGATGTATGTTCACGTCAATGGCCTGCGGATCAACGGTGAAGCGTAGGAAATAGTTGGGTTGCTCTCCCTCGGGGATCAGTTGGTCATAGGGCGTCATCACCGCCTTGTGGAAATAGGGATGTCGCATGAAACGCCCGTTCACAAACAGGAACTGCAAGGCATTGCGCTTGCGTGCATTCTCGGGTTTGCCCACATAGCCCTGGATTTTCACCAAAGAAGTGTCGATATTCACAGGCAGCAACTGCTGATCCAGACTATTGCCCATGAGCGCAGCAATGCGCTGGCGGAAAGAGCCTTTCAGCAGTTTATACATCACCGTGTCGTTGTGGATGAGGGTGAATTCCACCTCGTTGTTGATGAGCGCGAGTTTCTCAAATTCCTTGACAATATTGCTCAATTCCACTTGATTGGACTTGAGGAACTTGCGTCGGGCAGGCACGTTGAAGAAGATGTTCTTGATCATGAAGTTGCTGCCGACAGGACACATGTCAGGCTCCTGGCTCTCGCACTGCGAGGCATTGATGATCAGTCGGGTACCCAGCTCCGCATCATGGCGCCGAGTGCGTAATTCGACCTGCGAAATAGCGGCAATCGATGCCAATGCTTCCCCGCGGAATCCCATCGTGTGAAGGGTAAACAGGTCATCGGCAGTGCGAATTTTGCTCGTGCTGTGACGTTCAAACGCCAACCTGGCATCGGTCTCGCTCATTCCCACCCCATCGTCGATAATCTGGATGAGGGTGCGTCCCGCTTCCTTGAGAATAATCTGTATGTGTGTTGCCTGTGCGTCGATGGCATTCTCCACCAGCTCCTTGATAACGCTAGCAGGGCGTTGAATCACCTCACCGGCAGCAATCTGGTTGGCAACAGAATCGGGCAAAAGTTTAATCACATCACTCATGGCACAACGGGAGTTTCAGAAGTTATTGTTGTTGCAGCACCATCGACCGTGTTCACACCAGAGCTGCTTCCCGAGCGTCGTCGGGTGCCGCCCTGGATGGACTGCACCATTTGTTTGAGTTCATCGCTCACGTCATAAATATCATCGGGAGTCTTGGGTCGCAAGGCATCATACCACTGGAACTGTGGCAGATACATATCGGCGTTTTTCGTCAAATACAGCGGCGAGACCTTGCCCGACACCTCAGGCCACATGGTAATGCGGTCCACTTCCTGTTTGGGTTTAAGGTTGAGGCGCATATAACTGGACTCGGCGTGGACCATCTTGTTGTAGGTGGAGTCTTTCTCCAGTGGAAACATGATTACCTGCACATTGCCATCGACATCCAGCCGGCGCAATTCCTTGTCCTCGAACCACGCCTTCATCTTCTTGCCGCTGAGTTGGTCATAATAGATTTCGCCCAGATGCTCGGCCATGAAGCCACCCGTGGGAAGAGTGGCCCAATCGGCGGCACTGTCGTTGAGATGGATGTTGATTTCGTCACCGAAAATCTGACGTTCAAGATTCCACACCACGGCATGATTATACATGTTGATGATGGTGTCGGCCTCACTGAGTTGCAGCGAGTCGCAGATGCCCTGCACATCGTTGCGATAGAAGCGCACCTGGTTAAATGCCCGCAGAACACGCACCGAATCATTCACCGAATCATTCACGATATGATTAATGAGGGTGCACAGGGTATCGGCATGGAGGAAGATGGTGTCCTTCTGTGAGAACTCGCGGGCACGGGCACGTTGGGTAACATAGCTGTAGTGGGCATTGTCATCGTGATAACCGTAATCCCCGTCAAGGATGACCTTGTTGCTAGGGTCGGTGATGATCACGTTGCCCCTCGCCTCACCATAATTGCGGTTACGGTTGTAATATACAGTATCGCCCTGTAGCGTCTTGCCGTCCTTGGCCGTGATCAGGGCCCGTTCATACAAGGTGGCATCATCGACACTGGTATTGTACCAACCGTTGCTCGTATTGATGGTGTTGCTGTCGCTCACGATGAGCGTCTCGCTTGTAATTCGGGCAATGTGGCTCTGGGTATTGTAGTCGAGTAAGTCGGTAAACATCTCGTAACGGTCGTTGACAAGATGCACGTCACGCGAGAACTCCGCCTGCTTGGTATCCAACTCATAGCGACCATACTGTGACGAGAGTTCCGTGTTGTTGCGGTTATCGACAATTGTGCCGCCATTGAAATAATAGCCCACATTGGAATTGATTTCATAATCCAGTGCATCGGTCAGCAACGTTGTACTGCGGTTCTCAAGACGCACGTTGCTGCGCAACTCGGCAACACCCTGGTCGCCATAGTAGTGGAGCACATCACTATATACCCACAAGGTATCTCCCTGCGTCATGCGCACATGGCCGAAGGCATCGAGCGAACTTGTCTCGGCATAGAAATAGGCGCTGTCGCAGAACATATACATATCGCCGCGACGGAAGCGGACATTGCCTTTCAACACCTGATAGTCGGTGCTGATGGCCTCGTTGGCCTTGAGGATGTCGGCATTCTCAAGAAAGACCTTGTTGGTCTGGTTGCGGTTTGCCTTGGGAATTTGCGGAGTGATTCGCTTCACAGTGGGGCCTTTGGCTCCCTTTTTAGCAGCCTGTGGGGGTTGCGGATTGGTCGGCACCCGCTTGTTGGTGGTTTGGACGGCGCGTGACTTCACAGGACGCGTGGGATTCTGTGCCCAAACCATAGGCGACATCATCAATGCCATGAGACAACACACTGTGACAAGGTGCCGGCAACGCTTGTTGCCGGTCCATCGCCGCATGTTGTTCGAGGCATGCATCACTGAAAGAAGAGTTTAGTTCTTGTTGCCCTTCTTGAGCCAGTCGTACTTGAAATCACAGTTGCGCCATCCATCCTCGATATAGACGTAAACGCTCTTTTGTTTCTGGATGACCCAATCGTGGATGATTTTCTCCTTTTCGGAGGCTTCGCACATCTCCTTGATAATCATGTAGTCCTCGGCAAGGTCGGCCTTGTGACCGTCAATGCGCTTAACAAGCTTGACGATAGCCACCTGCTCACGGCGTGTCTTGGGATTGATCATAACGAAAGGCTCGCTGATATCGCCAGGTTGCATGGAAGCAATCTTCTTACCCACCTCGGCAGGCAGGTCGGCCATTTCAAACTGGCTGCTGTGAGTCTTCTCGTTGAGCATGTTGCCGTTATTGTTGCGGGAATCCTTGTCCTGGGAGATGAAAAGCGCCATCTCGTCGAAAGTACTCTTATTCTGCATGATGTCGGTGCGCACCGAGTCCAAACGTGTCAGCGCATCGGTCAGGTCCTTGTCGCTCACCTTGGGGCGGAGCAAGATGTGACGGGTATTAATGCGGTCACCGCGTTTCTCAATGAGCTGGATGATATGGAAGCCGTCGTCGGTCTCAACAATGTTGGAAACACGCTTGTTGTCGTTGAGGTTGAATGCCGCAGTAGCATACTCAGGCAGCAGCACCGAACGGCTCTGGAAGCCCGTCTCGCCGCCATATACCGCAGTGGCCTGGTCCTGACTGTAGAGGATGGCCAGCGTGGAGAACTCGCGCTCGCCACTGTTGATTTGATTGGAATAGTCACGCAGACGCGCCTTCACCTCGTCGATTTCCTGCTGCGGAATCACGGGGTTGATGGTGATGATCTGGGTCTCGACCTGCATGGGGATGTAAGGCAGCGAGTCCTTGGGGAGAGCATTATAAAACTTGCGCACATCGGCAGGCGTGGCTTTGACATTCTTGGTCAACTCGTTCTGCACCTGCTGGATGCAGTATTGGTCGCTATAGACCTCATTGAGTTTCTCGCGCAATCGCAGCAATGGCATGCGGAAATATTCTTCTACTTTCTCCTTTGAGCCGAGGTTGGCGATGAAGAAGTTGATACGGCTCTCGACCTCGCTGCTGATGGCCGAAGTAGATACCTCGACCGTGTCGATGCGGGCTTGATCCAAGAAAAGCTTGTCCAAAGCCATTTGCTCAGGAATAACACAATAGGGATTACCGTCTATCGCTACCCTCTCGTACAGGGCCTGCTGATATTGTTCCTCAATATCGCTCTTGAAAATGGGCTCGTCACCGATAACCCACGCCACTTCCTCTGCCACATTGTTTTGTGCCATGGCCGCAAAGGCAACTAAGGCCAGCATCAACGTGCTAAAAAATCTGAATTTCACTTGTATAATCGTTTTAGTAAGTTTCAACCTGCAAAATTACTGAAAGTCGGCCGCAGAACAAAAAGAATTGACAAAATCTTTGTTAATTTGAACCCATGACTATCGGTGGCAGCAAGAAACAGGGCCACTCAATGTGAGCGGCCCTTTTGATAAAAGTTGTCTCCCGAGAGAAGAGATTATTTCTTGAGAGGCTTGGTGCGGTAGATATCTTCCTTTTTGACCTTGACGATGTTGCCATATTTTGCAAGGGCCTTGAGATCAAGTTTTTTCAAGCTGCCGACAATCATCAACTGATAAGGCTGGTTCTGGATGTTGCGGGCATAAAAGTCCTCGATGTCCTGCTGGGTCAACGCGGGCAGCTGTTCGACCATTGCAGTATTCTCGTCGGCAGTGTATCCCAGGCGCTCGCAAAGTGCTATCATCAAGGGTTTTCCGCGGAAGGTGGGATAAGAGTTGTTGATGTCGTTGAGCAGACTCTGACGGGCCGTAGTCATATTCTCGACGTTAATGGGCATGTCGTTAAGGAGCGAATCCAGCAAAGTAATGGCTTGCATCGACTTATCGGCCTGGGTAGCGATCAATGACAGATAGCCACTCGGTGCTGTGGAACGGGCCAGCGACGGAGTCATAGCCACGCCTTGCGAAGCATAGGCCATCGAGCGGAACTCGCGCACCTCCTGGAAAAGCACCGAGGACATGCCACCGCCAAAGTATTCACCCCACATCTCCAGGCAGGCCTTGTCACGATCGCTCACCACACCGGTCAACGGGCGATAGACGCCCAGAATCGTCTGACGCGACTTGGGCAAGTCAAACACATAGACCGTGGGGGTCTGCGGGGTCTCGAGTAGAGTTTCCTGCATCGGATTCTCTTGGGTTCCCTTGATTTGAGGCAACCGGGCGGGCAACAGGTCTGCCACGCGAGCAGCGGGCAACTTGCCGCTGTAAGCAACGTCGCAACGGCAATCATACACGTTCTTGAACGCCGCGATGAGGTCAGCGGCCTTGAGTTTCTTCAGTTCCTTGGCTGTCAATCGGGTGAGATAAGATGAACGCTCACCGCGCGCCACCTTATAGGCAAGGGCCGCAAAGACCTCGGTATTATCATCCCAGAACGATTTCTCTCCAGGCCCTGCAGCATCCTTGATTGATTCCAATTTATCCTCATCGGCTTTCATGCGGTCCAGGAAGTGTCCCAACAGACTCAAGGTTTCCTCCATGTTCTCGTCCTCACCCCTGAGTGCGACCGTTGTCATCTGCTCAGATGACGAGACATTCATCTTCGCTCCCAACCGCTGCAACGCAGCACCAAAATCCTTAACTTCCAAGGAGTCGGTTCCCAGTTCGGTCACATATTCAGCAGCCGCTTCGAGTCGCTTGTCTTGCAAGGTACCCTTGTGGAAATTGAGGATGAGCGTGA
Source organism: Sodaliphilus sp. (assembly GCA_036795635.1). Lineage (GTDB taxonomy): Bacteria > Bacteroidota > Bacteroidia > Bacteroidales > Muribaculaceae > Sodaliphilus. Next base: position 11,710 of record DAIREJ010000019.1, on the reverse strand, counting down.
AAGCATTGTTCAATGGGTTGGGACCGGCATAGAGGGTGTTGCCGCCTTGCATCTTCACCTTCTCAGCGTCACGGTTGAAGTCGAGCAAGCGCGGAGCCACATCTTGAACAGGAATCTGCTCCAGACGCTGGGCGAATGACGATTTGTCACCCGCATGCTGCGGCTTGACGGGCGTATACTCGGGCTTTGCAATCTGCTCGACGGGCACGCGGCCATTCTTCTTGTGGAAGCGGCAGAAATTGTCGGTGAAATACTTGTGTGCCACGCGGGTGACATCCTCGCGGGTGATGTCGCTGACGCTCGAATTCAGGCGCATGAAATCCTCCCATTTCACACCGGCCGACATGGCTGCCACCATGAGTTCGCTGCGCCCGGTGATAGACTCCATCTCCTTCTCGTTGTCACTGGCGATGCTCTTCTTGACGGCTTGCAACTGTTCGTCGGTGAACTCGCCGTTTTTCAGTTTCTCGATCTGCTCGAGGCACAGGTTCTCGGCCGTTTTTACCTTGCAAAACAGTTTGGGCACGACCATCACGGCCAGAGCCGATGCTTGGTTCATCCCCATGTTCAAGGGCATGCTCAAATAGACGCGGTTTTTGTTGGTCAACTCATCGAGAAGGCCCGTCTTGTTGTCATTGCTGAGCAGGGCCAACGCCACCTTCATGGCGGGTGCGTCCGGATCATAGTCGGTGGGGCCGCGGAAAAGCATCGCACTCATGCCGATGATGGGCATTGGGAAGAGGAATTTCTCCTCAGGCTGTCCGACAATGGCGGGCGCCACAATTTTTTCACGCACGGGTTTCACACCGCGCTCTAACTGTCCAAACGTGCGCTCCAGCACAGGCATCAGCGTCTCGATGTTAATGTCACCCGAAAGAATCAGGCCCATATTGGAAGCCACATAATATTTCTTGTAAAAGGCCTCCATGTCGGACTGGCGAGGATTCTTCAGGTTCTCGGTGCTGCCGATGACGGAATAGGCATAGGGAGTGCCGGCAAAGAACTTGCCTGTAATCTGCTCAAGCATCATGGCAGCGGGATTGTCGCTATACATGTTCTTCTCCTCATAGACCGTCTCCAACTCGCTCTGGAAGAGGCGATAAACGGGATGAATGAGGCGGTGGCTGTTCAACTCGCACCATTGCTCAATGAACTGCGGCGAAAACGTGTTGTGGTAGTAGGTAAAGTCATAGGACGTTCCCGCATTCAAACCCGAGCCGCCATACTTTGTGACCAGACGGTTGAATTCGTTGGGGATGGCATATTGCGATGCCTTGATGTTCAACTCGTTGATGTCATGTTGGATGGCTTTGCGCTGCTGCTCATCGGTCGTGAGCGACAGTTCGTCATACTTCATCGAGATGGAATCAAGATAAACCTTCTCGGCAACATAATCGACGGTACCCAACTCATCGGTGCCCTTGAACATGATGTGCTCAAAATAGTGGGCAATGCCCGTGTCAGGGCAGTCCACCGAGCCGGCTCCGACAACGACCGCACCGAACACCTTGGGTTGGCTGTGGTCCACATTGAGCCATACTTTCATGCCGTTACTCAGTTCCAGTTCCTGGACTTGCAGCGATGATTGATCCTGTGCCCCAGCCCAAATCGAGCAAGCGAGGCACAGTAAACTGAACAAAAAGAATTTTGTCTTCATTGATTGTGGTTATTATGGGTTATTCTTGGGCACAAAGGTATTAAAACCGCCAGAAAGTGACAAACATTTAATAAAAAAGAGTCCGGCACATCAGTCAATTGATGTGCCGGAACCCTTTATTCAATTTTCAACAAGCAGTTTGGTTATTTCACTTGCTTGAGGACTTTCTTGTTGATTTTGGCAGGATACTTGGCCTGCAGTTCCTCTTTCCATCGCTGCTCGAGCACGTCTTGATAGTCGCTGGTGACAGCGCCACGCACGTCGGACATTTCCTCGGGTTGACTGATAATGCCACCTTCAAGAACCATGAATGCGTCATAGCCCTTGCGTTCAGGCTTGTCACCCTCGTTGAAAGCCAAGTAGTCAGCCAGAACGTTCTCGCCTTTCTTAACCACCATGCGCTCCATGCGAATGTCATTGCCGTACTTGTTGTGGAGATCGTCGGTCAGGGTTGCAGCAGGCAAGGTCTTGATATCGTTCTTGACCAAGTTGAGGACGCTGTCATTCTTGGCGCTGAGGATGATGCCCTTGAAATGAGGCTCGTCCCATTTGTACTTAGCGCGATTGGCAGCATAGTATTGCTCCAGTCCCACAGTGTCCTTGCTAGCAGCCTTCCAGACGCGGCGGTTGCTGATTTCGCAGAGCATCATGCCGTCACGGTACTCGTTGAGCAGGTTGCGATATTCGGGATTGGTCTCTACTAACTTGATGGCGTTGTAGTCACCCAGAATCTTCTCGGCCACAGGGTTCATCATACCCATGACATAGTCCTTAGCCTTAGAGATATCGAGTATCTTGGCCTTGGGATTCAAGCGTGAGAAGAGTTCATACAGGAGGGCCGTCTTTTTGTCGCCATAGGTGAACATGGGCACGGGAGACCCCTTAATCTTATCGACTACAAAGGTCGAATCATAGCCGCCATTGGCTGTGAGGGCATTCACAATATAGGACTCCAAGTTGGGATTGAGTTCAAATCCGCACTTCTTCTTGAGGTCATTGAGGTGATTCTCATGAATCAAACTGGCACGCTCATCACGGCTGATGATATTTTCGATGGTGGGTTTCAGTTCACTAATCGAGGGCAAGCCGTGTTCCACTTTCTTGACAATGTGATAGCCATATTGCGTTTCGAAAGGCTCACTGAGTGCCCCGTCGGGCAGAGCGAACGAGACATTCTCAAACTCGGGCACCATGCGTCCCTTACGGAACCATCCCAGATCACCGCCACGCTGTGCGCTACCCTTATCATCGGACTCAGCCTTAGCCATCTCATCAAAGTCAGCGCCTGCCAGCAACAGACCATAGATTGAGTCAATCTTAGCCTTGCACACGGCCTTCTGCTCATCAGTGGCATTCTGGGGGAAAAGTTTCAAAATGTGCTTTGCATGGACGTCGCTACGCTCACGGATGTCATTCACCCTGATCATGTGGACTCCATATTGGGTAGCAAAGGGCTTGGAGACCTGTCCCACGGGCGTGCTATAGACCACGTTTTCAAAATCATAGGGGAAGTTGAGAGCGCTGACATAGCCATAGTCACCGTGGTTACGGGTTTTGGATTGATCGCTTGAGAAGCGGTCAGCCAATTCGGCCCAATCCTCGCCATTGAGGATGCAGGTGCGGATGCTGTCCATGAGCGCCATACTGGCATTGATCACCTCGGGGTTGGTAGCGGGAAGCATGAAGTGGTTGATATTGATTTCCTTCTTGCAGCGCTCGTAGGCCTCCTCAATGAAATGCCACTTATAGGTGGTATCCTCGGTCATGTAGGGGGCTGCGAGATCATTCTGGTAGCCCTCGAACTCTCGACGGAACACCTCGGTGGTGTCAATGCCGGCGGCCTCGGCATCAGCGACCTTCTGCTTGTAAAGCACAAAACGGTCCACATACTGCTCGAGCGTCTCCTTCTCGATTTGCTGTTGATTGTTCTTGTGATAAAGGTACTCAAACTCAGAGAGTTTGATGTCTTTGCCGTTAATGGTCATGAGAACAGGATCCCCCTTGGCTATAGCGAGGATCGCAGTTCCCAACAGCAATGAAGAAATCAAAAGTTTTGCTTTCATCTTCGTTGGTTTCAAATCTATATTTTACGTTTTTTCATTCTTGTTACTATAAGATAACGCACGCGCACGTGAAAAATTATATCCCACCGTGTTTTTTTTACATCGGTGGGATAGTTTAGTCTATTTGCTGAAATGAGTTAGTTGCCCATCTCGCTGAGGAACTTGATGCGGACGAGACGTATTTCCTCCTCGGTGTAGTCGTCGCCAAGTTCTTGCATAGCGGTCTCAATATCGTCGGTGTCACTCTCCCTGAAGTAGTCGAAGATATCTTCCTCGATGTCGGCATCGATCACCTCGTCGATGAAATAGGACACATTGATTTTGGTGCCGCTGTAAACAATAGCCTCGAGTTCATCGAGCAACTCGTCGAAGTCAAGGTCCTTGCTCTCGGCGAGCGCGTCGAGCGGCACCTTGCGGTCGATGGCGGTAATGATGTCAATCTTCTTCTGGCTCTTGTTGGGTACGGTGCGCACACGCATGTCCTCGGGACGCTCAATCTCGTTCTCCTCGACATACTTCTTGATGAGTTCGACGAATTCCTTGCCATATCTCTTTGCCTTGCCGATGCCGACACCCGGGATGTTGCGCAACTCCTCGATGGTAATGGGATAGGTCGTCGCCATGGCATCGAGCGAGGGCTCCTGGAAGATGACATAGGTGGGGAGGCCATGCTGTTTAGCAATCTTGCGGCGCAGGTCCTTGAGGATGCTGAAGAGTTGTGAATCAACAGCTCCGCTGCCTCCGCCGTGCAATTCCTCGTCAAGCATCTCGGTGTACTCGTTGTCTTCGACAATCCAGAACTTCTCGCGGCTTGCGAGGAAGGCTTTGCCCTCGGGGGTCACCTTGATGACGCCGTAGTTCTCGATGTCCTTGGTCAGATAGTCGGCAAAGACACCCTGGCGGATGACCGCCAGCAGGAACTTCTCGTCACGTTTTTCGGCACAGCCGAAGACGTCCAACTCGTTGTGTTTGTAGCCCTGAATCTCGGGGGTTGCATCGCCCATCATCACATGGGCAATATACTCGGGTTTGAAGCGTTCGCGCAGGGTGATGATGGTCTCGATGGCGGCGCGCAGTTCCTCGCTGGCCTCAACGCGTTTTTTGGGCTTGAGGCAATTATCGCAGTTACCGCAGTTGTCCTGTTCATAGGACTCACCGAAATAGTGCAGCAGTGAGCGACGACGGCATACCGATGACTCGGCATAGTCACGCGTCTCGAGCAGCAGTTGTTTGCCAATTTCCTGTTCAGAGATGGGTTTTCCCTGCATGAATTTCTCCAGTTTGTCCAAGTCCTTGCGGGAATAGAAGGTGATGCACTTGCCCTCGCCGCCGTCACGACCTGCACGTCCCGTTTCCTGGTAATATCCCTCGAGGCTCTTGGGAATATCGTAGTGGATGACAAACCTCACATCGGGCTTGTCAATGCCCATGCCGAAGGCGATGGTGGCCACAATGACATCCACATCCTCACTCAAGAAAGCGTCCTGATTGCCACTGCGCATCGCGCTTTCCATGCCCGCATGATAGGCCAGCGCCTTGATATCGTTGAGGCGCAACACCTCGGCAAGTTCCTCGACCTTTTTGCGGCTCAAACAATAGATGATGCCCGACTTGCCCTCATTGGCCTTGATGAACTTGATGATTTCACGGTCCACGTCCTTGCTCTTGGGCCTCACCTCATAGTAGAGGTTGGGACGGTTGAACGACGACTTGAAGACGGCGGCATCGGTCATGCCGAGGTTCTTCTGGATATCGTGCTGAACCTTAGGCGTTGCCGTAGCGGTGAGCGCGATAATAGGCCTTTCGCCAATGCGGTTGATGATAGGTCGGATATTGCGGTACTCAGGGCGGAAATCATGTCCCCACTCCGAGATACAATGCGCTTCGTCAACGGCATAGAACGAGATGGGAACATCCTTGAGAAAAGCGACGTTCTCCTCCTTGGTAAGTGACTCGGGAGCGACATAGAGGAGCTTGGTGCGTCCACTGCGCACATCTTTCTTCACCTCTTCGATTGCCTGCTTGGTGAGCGATGAATTCATGAAATGGGCAATGCCATCCTCCTCGCTGTAGCTGCGCATAGCGTCAACCTGGTTCTTCATCAGCGCGATGAGTGGAGAGATGACAATCGCGGTGCCTTCCATGAGGCGTGCCGGAAGCTGGTAGCATAGGGACTTGCCTCCACCAGTGGGCATGAGGACGAACGTGTCACGCTCGTTCATCAAGTTCTCAATGATGGCTTCCTGGTTGCCCTTGAAAGTCTCAAACCCGAAGTATTCCTTCAGTGCCGTTACCAACTTATTGTTTTTCGCCATAGATTTATCAACTTTTGGAGATTAGGATTTCACAAATATACTACCGTTTTTTGAACTGTGCAATAATTTTAAGTTTTTTAGTGGTTGAAAAAATGATTAACGGCAGTCAAGGGAGCATCAGGAGGTCGATGCAAGGAGGTCGAAATTGGACTTTGATAGCTGACGTTCAGCAAACTCCCGCGTGAGCACATATCTCTTCTTATTTAACGTAGGTGCCTGGTACATGACATCGATCATGATGGTCTCGAACAGGCTGCGCAATCCACGGGCGCCCAACTTGTACTCGATGGACTTGTCAACGATGAATCCCAGCACGTCGTCCTCGATGACCAGTTCCACACCGTCCATTTCCAGCAGTTTCTTGTACTGACGGACAATGGCGTTCTTGGGCTCGGTAAGAATGCGCAACAGGGCGTCGCGGTCCAGAGGCTCCAAGTTTGTGAGAATGGGCAGACGGCCGATGATCTCGGGGATGAGACCGTAACTGCGCAGGTCTTGAGGTGCGACGAAATGCAAGAGCTTGTCACGGTCGGCCTTGCTGACGTGATTGCCTGCGCCAAATCCCACGACATGGGTGTTGAGACGCTGTGCAATCTTTCGCTCGATGCCCTCGAAAGCGCCACCGCAGATGAACAGGATGTTCTTGGTGTCCACGGCAATCATCTTTTGCTCGGGATGCTTGCGACCTCCTTGTGGAGGCACATTGACCACCGAGCCCTCCAGCAGTTTGAGCAGTCCCTGCTGGACGCCCTCGCCGCTGACGTCGCGCGTGATGGATGGGTTATCACCCTTGCGGGCTATTTTGTCGATTTCATCGATGAAGACGATGCCGCGCTCGGCCTCGGCCACGTTGTAGTCACAGGCGGCTAGCAACCTTGTCAGCAGGCTCTCGATGTCCTCGCCGACGTAGCCCGCCTCGGTGAGTACCGTAGCATCCACGATGGCGAAAGGCACCTTCAGCATGCGTGCGATGGTCTTAGCCAACAAGGTTTTTCCGGTGCCAGTAGGTCCCACGATGATGATGTTGCTCTTCTCGATGTCG
>DAIREJ010000019.1:0-4623 GCA_036795635.1 Sodaliphilus sp. | reverse complement strand
GGTTCAGGCGTTTGTAATGGTTATAGACCGCCACCGACAGGTAGCGCTTGGCGGTTTCCTGGCCGATGACATACTGGTCGAGATAGGCCTTAATTTCCTCAGGTTTGGGCAAGGTATCCAAGTCCAGATCGGTGAGCCTCGCCTGCGCCATCTTGTTAAGGTATTCGTGTGACAGCTCCACGGCGCGCTCGGCGCACTCGTTGCAGATGCAGCCGTTCATGCCGGGAAGCATCAGCTCCACTTCACGGTCTGAACGGCCACAAAAACTGCAATACATTGAATTGGTCTCTTTCTTCTTGGCCATGCTTAACCTTACTCTGATTGAGTTTCAGCGGGTTTGTCTTGACGGATGAGGACATTGTCGATCATGCCATACTCCTTGGCCTCGGCAGCTGTCATCCAGTAGTCACGGTCACTGTCGGCATAGACCTTGTCATAGGGCTGGCCCGAGTGGTCGCTGATGATGGTGTAGAGTTCCTGTTTGAGCTTGAGAATTTCGCGTGAGGTGATCTCGATATCCGATGCCTGTCCGCTGATGCCGCCCATGGGCTGATGAATCATCACGCGGCTGTGCTTGAGGGCAAAGCGCTTGTCCTTCTGTCCTGCGACGAGGAGCACCGCAGCCATCGAGGCCGCCATGCCAGTGCAGATGGTGGAGACGTCGCTCTGGATGTACTGCATCGTGTCATAGATGCCCAAGCCTGCATAGACCGAGCCGCCAGGAGAGTTGATGTAGAGCGAAATGTCCTTGCCAGGGTCAGCGCTGTCCAGATAGAGCAGCTGCGCCTGAATGACATTGGCAGTGTAGTCGTCCACCTGAGTTCCCAGGAAGATGATGCGGTCCATCATGAGTCGTGAGAACACGTCAAGCTGTGTGACGTTGAGCTTGCGCTCCTCCATGATGGTGGGCGAGATATAGTTGTTAGAAACGCCGGCGGCGAACTGGTCCAGAGCCAGTCCGTTCATGCCGAGATGATGCACTGCAAATTTTCTGAAGTCGTTTTCCATAAATCAAATCAGTTTAGTTCAATAATTTTTGTTCAAAGATACTATTTTTTTCTCAATTCCATACCAGAATGGGTAACTTTTTTTACTCACACATCAAATATTCAATCCCAGCATTCACAAAAACCGAGCCAAGCGACAATTTGTCACCCCACCCTGCCATGACCCTTTCATTGGGCGGCATAAATTAAAAAAGCGGGGCCGGCACACGCTGTGGCCGACCCTACCCTTTCTTTTTCTGTCCGCTAAGATTATTTCTCCTCTTTCTCAAAGAGCTTGCGGAATTCCTCGACGCTGACGGTCTTCTCGTTGACCTTAACAGCCTCGCGAACGGCAGCATAGAACTTGTTGTCGATAGCATGCTCCTGAATCATCTCGAAAGCACGCTCATCCTGCATGTAACGCTCGGCCTGCTGCTTAACGAGATCCTCGGGGGCGTTGTAGATGCCATACTGCGACAGCTGCTGCTGTGCGAAGATAAAGGCGGCGGTATCGATGTCTTCCTTCTCAACCTTGACGTCCAGCTCCTGTGCAACGTGGTCCTTGACGAGTTGCCAGCGCAGCTGATCGAACATCGACTTGGCCTCCTCGTCGGTAACCTCGGTGTTCTCCTTTCCGTCCTGCTCACGGCGCACCTTCAGGAAGCGCTTCAGGAACTCTTCGGGGAGGAGCAGTTCGCCAGCCTTCTCGGTGAGCACGCGCTGTGCGTCAACGGTGAAGCGGTAGTTGCTCTCGGGCACGTTAGCCTGGGCAATCAGACCACGCATAGCCTCGCGGAAGGCGACCTCGTCCTTGACGTCGGTCTCGACGCCGAGCACGCCCTTGTAGAACTCCTCGTTCATCTCGGCTTCCTGGTTCACCTTTATTTCCTCGATGGTGACACGGAAGTCGCTCTTCACGTCGCCAGCCAGGTTGCGGTCCACATTGAGCAAAGCCGACAACTCGGCGACGTTGCCTTCATAGGCTTTGTGAGGGTTGAAGACGAAGGTATCACCCACCTTGACGCCGACAAACTTGGCGGCCTCTTCCTCGTTGGAGACATAGCGCGGCGAGATGACGGTGTGCTCTACCTTGATGCCGTCGGCCATGTCGTTGCCCTGCTCGTCGAGCTGGATGAGCGAGCCGCGCAGCATCGATTCCTTATCGCTGACTTCACCGTCAACGAGGGTACCCAGACGCTTGCGATCATGGGCGATGGCATCGTCCACCATCTGGTCGGTCACCTCAATGTTATAATAGGGCACGTTGATGCGCTTGTTGAGCTTGAGCTCGATGGCGGGAGACAGACCCAAGTCATACTTGAAAGACATTTCCTCGTCGTTCATGATGTCCACCTTGGTGTCCTCGTTGGGCAGGGGCTCGCCCAGCACGTGCAGCTTGTTCTCACGGATGTAGTCATACACGGCCTTGCCCACAATGCGGTCAACCACGTCGGCGGTCACGCTGGGGCCGTAAAACTTCATGAGCAGCGACTTCGGGGCCTTGCCGGGGCGGAAACCCTTGAGGGGATGGCGCACACCCATAGCGGCAACCTCTTTATTCACATCGCTTGCGAAATCTTCTCTCTTGATGTCAACGGTGAGTTTCCCGTTCACCGCATCAATCTGTTCAAAACTTACGTTCATTACTTGTTATATCTAAGGATGATAAATGTTATGTTCTCAAAAAGCGGCTGCAAAGGTACTACATTTTAAAAAGATGGCCAAAAATATCACTTGGATTTTTTGCGTTATTTATTCCCAATGGCAACATGGAGGGTATAGAGGAACCGGAGGGGATGGAGAAACATAAGGAGGTTAGAGAAACGAGACAAGTCACGCTACTCTCGGGAGTGGTTGCCGTGGGTAGCGTGTTATCATTGCAGCAATGATGGCCGTGGCCATCGCCTGCGGTTACATGGTAAGGACGATGTTGTGCTCGTCGGCCAGGCGGCGCATATTCAGGATGGCATAGCGCATGCGACCCAGGGCAGTGTTGATGCTCACGCCGGTGGTGTCGGCAATCTCCTTGAAGCTCATGTTCCTGTAGTAACGCATCACGAGCACCTCGCGTTGGCTGGCGGGGAGCGCCTTGATGAGCTTGCGCACGTCGTTGTGGATTTGTGTGGTGATCAGGTTATCCTCAATGGTCACGTCGGCCAGGTCCTTACGATTAAGGATATTGGTGTCTGTGTCATCGGTGGACTGCAGGTTCTCGGCCCTGACTTGACGGTAGTAGTCGATAATCAAGTTGTGGGCGATGCGTGTAATCCACGCGGGGAAATGCCCGTTCTCGACATAGCGTCCCTGCTTGATAGTGGTGATGGCCTTGACAAAGGTGTCCTGGAAAATGTCGTCGGCGACATCTTCGTTTTTCACCGAGTGATATATATACATGTAAAGACGGTCTTTGTGTCGCTCCAGGAGCTCATCAAAGGCCTCGTTCATGCCATCGACATACAGCGAAATGAGTTGCTCATCGCTCTTGTCATTGTAGATCTTCATTACTATCTGTTATTGGTCAATAATGAGTAATCTTTGTCGATAGGCAGGTATTTTTTAGTTATTATTAATCATTAAAAATTATCAAACACGGTTGAAATCACTAAGATTTCAGGCTGCAAATATAGATAATTTCAAAAAAACAACAATATTTTTTGAAAAAAAAGTGATTTTCCAGTCGTTTTTTGACCATTTTGAGCCATCAATCGGCGTCAGCGACGCCTGCGGCGGCGGGTATTACGCATGCCCATGAGCCATCGCGTGAGCCTGAAACCCAGAAGGACATAATCGGCGGTCTTGAGCGAGGACACGGTGCTGGGGCTGAACATGAGCGCCCTTACGCCATTGCTTTGCACATTTTCCTTGACGTTATCGAGGCTGTACTGCATGGTGGCGCGTCCCACCTCGCGGCGAACGAGGGCTTTGGCACGTGCACGCCTGAGCTGTTCGATGGTCATGCCTTTCCACTCGCCCGACTCATCGGGCAAGGCGGCACCGTTGATGTTGGTATCGATGTCACTCATTGTCTTCGGGTTTTAGGAACAGTTTGCTCACGAACCGTGAAATGGGATCCACGATGAGCTGACGCTTGAAGGCGAACACCACCAACAGAAGCAACAGTAGCAAGGCCGCAGCAATCAACTGCGCACCCCAAGTGCACCCCAGCACGTTGGCCAGCCCCGAAATCAATGCCGAGAACACATAGCTCAAGGCAAAAGTGGCGATGATGATGACCACAGCGACAAATGCGGTTGCCGAGAGCAGCACCGCCAATTTCTCTACCGCAGTGAGTTTGGTGTAGTCCCACTCGAGGGCGAAGAACTTGCGTGCCTCAATCAGCAGTTTCTTATAATCTATCTCGTTCATGTTCTTTATTCAAGGCCGCCAGCGGACTTGAAGTTTAGAGTTTAATGTTTAGGGTTTAGAGATATTCATGCATTACCTCCGCCGCATAGCGGCTGCGCCATCATTCACGCCCGGGACAAATCCAAAGCGCCAATTGTGGCACAACCGCCTGTCATGCGGGCCTGCTATTTTGTCAGTCCTCGATCTGGGCGCTGATCTGCTTCACCAGCTGCTCCACCTCGTCGTCGCTGAAGTCGATGCCGTTCTTCTTGAGCATCTCCTTGATGCGCGA
>DAIREJ010000018.1:19440-22234 GCA_036795635.1 Sodaliphilus sp. | reverse complement strand
AAAACCAAAAAAATCGGGTATTATCACAGATTGAAACAAAAAAAAATAGTAATTTTGCACGTTTTAACGAGAATATTTTCACTGACAATCTAATAAACAGCATATTATGGTAGTAGGTTTTGGTGGCCGCAAGATAATCATGGAGAATAACGACACATCCTATTATGGTCGCATTCTCATCAAAGCATTAGCCACATATTATCCCGACAACTATTACATCATCTACTCACCCGAGAATGAGTCGAACAAGCGATTGACCGCCTTGTTCAACGAGGACAGTGTGCGCGTGAAATTCCCTCGCAACCACATCCACAACAAGAGCCGTTGGTACACACACAGCGGCATCGTCAGGTCGGCTAAGGCTCACGGTGTGAACGCTTTCCACGGCATTGACGATGGCATCGCTTCGGGTTTCAACGGCAGCAACTTCCCCACGGTGTTCACCATGACCGACCCCCTCTACAAAAACGCCAACGGCTGGATTGAGCGTATGCTCATGCAGCGCAGCGCCCGCAAAGCCTGCAAGTTCGCCAAACGCATCATCGCGCTCAACGAGGTGGACCGCCAACTCATCATCGACCACTACCACGTTAACCCCGACGATGTAGAAGTCGTACACCCCTGCTTCTATCAAGGCTGTGACGAGTCTGTTCCCGAGAACATGTACGACATCCTGCGCGAGAAGTACCACCTGCCCCAGAAGTTCGTCCTCTACAAGGGACGCATTGAGGACGAGGACAACATCAAGGAGGCCATGCAACTCATCCACGAGCTGCGCGACCGCAAGATTTCAATCGTCATGCTGGGCTACCGCACCGACCACTTTGACCACGTCATCAAGGAACAGGCCCACGACCTGCACATCTTCCACCGCTTCAAGCAGGTGGACAAGGTGCATCATGCCGACCTCACCGCCGTGGCCAAGATGGCTCAAGCTGTCATCATCCCCAACACCGACCGCATGCGCGACAACTACAAGCTCATCAACGCGCAGCGCTCAGGAGCCCTGGTCATCTGCAAGGACACGCCCAAGGCCCGCGAGTTCGGCGGCGACGGCGCCATCTACTACAGCACCTTCAGCGAGGGAGCCGACCTGTTGAGTGACGTTCTTGAAGATGAAAACAAGAAAGCTGCCCTGCTCCAAGCTGCAAAGGATAATACTGAACGCTTCACAAGCAAGGTGTTCGCCGACCACATGATTCACATCTACAGGTCAATCCTCACACACCGCCGACTCTACATAGAATAAAGAGAACGACTTTATAGTCAATCGTTTACAATACAGATTACGCTAATGTTGCGAATCAACTGATATTCGCTCCATTAGCGTAATTCTTTGTTTTATAAGTTATAGGTCAGCGGCGGTCAGTGCCCCAAAGGAGCTTTTGCCTCAACGTGCTGGCGAAGTTGTTGCCCTGGCTCTGCACTACACGCGCACAATACGGAGCACGGCTGATGGTCAGCGTCGAGCCCGTCGGGCATAACGACACTTCACCGTCGATACTCACCTCGTAGTGCGTCGCCCGGGTGTGTGTGCGCACCGTGATGACACTGTCGTCACGCACCACCAGCGGCCGCATCGTCAACGAGTGCGGCGAGATGGGCGACAGTACCAAGCATGACGTCGTGGGCTCCAGGATGGGACCACCCACGCTCATGTTATAGGCCGTAGAGCCAGTCGGCGTGCTCACGATCAAGCCGTCACCGCGATAGGTGGTGAGTTCATGACTGCGCAGCCGCGTCTCCATGTCGAGCATCGACGAGGTCTCGTGACGCAAGATAGCCACCTCGTTCAATGCCCATGGATGCGGAATCTCGACAGCGTCACACGCCACTTGCAGCATGGTGCGCTCCTCAATGCGGTAATTCCCCGCCAGCACATCGTCAATCACGTGAGCGTGCTCGTCAAGGCTGCCTGCCGTCAGATAGCCCAAGTGACCCACATTCACACCCAGGATGGGCATCCCCTTGGGCGACACCCACATCGCTGTGGTCAGGAACGTGCCGTCACCGCCCAGCGACAACGCCATGTCGGCAGCGGGCACATCGGCCGCGGCAAACGCCGGCAAGTCAACGGCCTGCTCACGGTTCAAGTATTGCAGATACTCCTGCTCTACCGATACCTCCAGGCCCTGCTGGCGCAGGTGTTCAAGCAACGTGACAACACGCCCCACATCACCCTGCTGATAAGTGTTTCCAAAGATAACTACATGTTTCATGCCGACAAAGATAATGCAAAAATCCGATTATCTGACACAATCTATAAAATCTATAAAAACGACCAAAAAACTGAGAGTTGTAAACCCTTAACTATCTACCAGATAATTAGTGGGTGTTTAGGGCTGCGAGGAGGGTGCGGGCCTTGGCAGGGCCGATGAGGGCGTCAAGTTCTTCAGGAGAGGCTTCCTTGATGCGCTTGAGTGACTTGAAATGGCGCAGCAGCAGGGTACGCGTCTTGGGGCCGATACCGGGCACGTCATCAAGGGCACTGTGCACCTGACTCTTGCTGCGCTGCTTGCGGTGGAAGGTGATGGCGAAGCGGTGCGCCTCATCACGCAAGCGCTGGATGACTTGTCAATAAATAGGGGCACACTGTCTCCTGGGAAATAGACTTCGTTGAGTCGCTTGGCGATACCCACGACGGCAATCTGCCCATGCAACCCGATGCCGTCAAGCGCTTCGAGGGCCGCAGTCACCTGCCCCTTGCCGCCGTCCACGATGAGCAGTTGCGGCAATTCCTGCCCCTCTTGCACCAGTCGGCTGTAGCGGCGCGTGACAACCTCGCGCATCGTGG
>DAIREJ010000018.1:16133-19430 GCA_036795635.1 Sodaliphilus sp. | reverse complement strand
CTCGACAGTCTTGATGTTGTAATGGCGATATTCCTTCTTGGAGGGCTTGGCGCTACGGAACACCACACACGAAGCCACAGGGCTAGCTCCGCTGATATTGCTGTTGTCGAAGCATTCCACATGGCGCGGTAGTACTGTCAAGCGCAGGTCGCGCTGCATGGTGGTCAAGGTGCGCGTGACGCGCTGTTCGGGGTTGAGCTTCTCCATCATGCGCAAGCGCTCGGTGCGACGCTGTGTGGCATTTTTTACGGCGATATCAAGCAGTTTCTTCTTGTCGCCGCGCTGGGGGATGATAAATGTGAGTCCAGCAAACTCTACATCAGGAACTACGTTAACAATAACCTCGCTCACTCGGTCGGTGCGATAGGTTTCAGTAAAGCGCTGACGCACCTCGGCCACCGCCATTGACATGATCTCGGCATCGTCCTCATCGTGGGTGGATAGGCGGTACTCCAACGTGAGGGACTGCACCACTGCCCCACCCCGCATGTGCATGTAGTTCACCCAGGCGGCATCATCGTCACGCAGCAACCCGAACACGTCGATGTTGTGGACCGTGGGGTTGACGATGACCGAACGACGACGCACATGCTCCAGAAGCTTATAACGGCGTTTGAGCACCTCGGCTTCCTCAAAACGCAGTTGACTCGCCAACTGCTGCATCTGCGCCATGAGCAAGTCCATCAACTGGTGGGTGTCGCCATTGAGAATCTGGCGGATCTCGCTGATGTACTCGCCGTATTGTTCTGGCGAGACCAGTCCCTGGCAACAGCCCTCGCAACGGTGGATGTGGTATTGCAAGCACAGACGATGCTTACCCGCCTCGACTGTTTCACGTGAAACATTCAATCGGCAGGTACGCAAGGGGTATATTTGACGGATGGTATCGATGAGCACCTTGGCGACCTCGGCACGCGGATAGGGCCCGTAATAGCGATCACCCTTAACACGTTGTTCGCGGGTGATATAGACACGGGGATACAAGCCGCTTGAGATACAAATCCACGGATAGCTCTTGTCGTCCTTGAGCAAGACATTGTAACGCGGCTGATACTCCTTGATGAGAGCGTTCTCGAGATCAAGAGCCTCCTCCTCGGTATTGACGACGGTGTATTCCAGGTCAGCGATGTTGCGCACAAGCATAGTGGTGCGCAACGAGGCGTGCTCGCGATTGAAGTAGGAATTAACGCGGCGCTTCAGGTTCTTGGCCTTACCCACATAGATGATGACGCCCTCGCGGTTGCGGTAGCGATAAACGCCCGGATCCTCGGGGAGCAGCGACAACTTGAGCTTGAGGTCGTCGGTCATGTCGGGTAACAGACAGAAGTACTTTATTTAAAAGGTAAACAGCGAGTTTACCTCGACATCAGCGGGGAAAACGGCGCGGCCATTCAGGTCAGCAAGGTCGCAGATGAAGTTGATGTAGATCTTCTTGGGGTTCATTGACTTCACCAACTCATAGGCTGCCAGCATTGTGCCACCGGTAGCGAGCAGGTCATCGTGGATGACGACCACGTCGTCGGGGGTGATGGCATCGCTGTGAATCTCAATAGTGTCGGTACCGTACTCCTTGGTGTAGGACTTCTGAATAACCTCGGCCGGCAATTTTCCAGGTTTGCGCAAGGGAACAAAACCGGCATTCAACTGAGTGGCAAGGATGGCTCCGCCAATGAAGCCACGGGCCTCGATGCCAACAACTTTGGTCACACCCTTGTCGCGATACAGGTCAGTCATGGCCTGAGCCAGAATCTGCAACGCCTCGGGGTCCTTAAAAGCCGTGGTCAAGTCCTTGAACTGAATGCCCTTGACAGGGAAGTCAGGAATGTTGCGCACGACACTTTTTACTTGTTCTAATTTTTTACAATCCATTGTAAATCAGTGTATTAAGTGTTAGTTGTTTCACGTGGAACAATATCATCTACCCAACAGAACGAGCAGGATATTGATGTCGCTGGGAGACACGCCGGGGATGCGCGAGGCTTGCCCAACAGTCTCGGGGTCTATGGCTTGGAGTTTCTGTCGCGCCTCGGTGGAAATCTGATGAATCTGCGAGTAGTCAAACTTGCCTTTCAAGGTCACATTGTCGAGGCGGGCGACACGTTCGGCGATGAGGGTCTCACGCTCGATGTAACCGCTGTACTTAATGGCAATCTCGGCTGCCTCAATAATTTCATCACAGCGTGCGCCTTCCAAGTCATTCAGTTGAGCAGCCACATCAGGCAGCTGCGAGGCGAGGAGTGACAGGTTGAGCTGCGGGCGCAGCAACAGATCGTGCAGGCGCTGGCCTTGTGTCAAGGGTTGCATCCCCTGCCCTTCCAGCAAGGGGTTGATGGATGCAGCCTTGACGGTGTACTCGCGCGTGAAAGCGGTGAGCCGTTCAATCTGTTCACGCTTCGACTGCATCAAGTCATAGCGCTCGCGTGTGGCAAGACCCAGTCTATAGCCCTTCTCGGTGAGTCGCACGTCGGCATCGTCCTGACGCAACAGAATGCGGTGTTCGGCACGCGAGGTAAACATGCGGTAAGGCTCATCCACGCCACAGGTCACCAGGTCGTCAATGAGCACGCCGATATAGGCCTCGTTACGGCCCAGTGTGAACGACTCAAGACCATGCACACTGTTGTGGGCATTGATGCCAGCAACTAACCCCTGCCCTGCTGCCTCCTCATAGCCTGTTGTGCCGTTCACCTGACCGGCGAGGAAGAGATTCTTCACCAGTTTGGACTCGAGGGTGTGATAGAGCTGGGTGGGGTCAAAAAAGTCATATTCAATGGCGTAACCTGGACGCAACGCGTGCACGTCACGCAGTGCTGGAATGTGGCGCAAAGCCTCAATCTGTACCTCCCAGGGCAGCGATGACGAGAAACCGTTCAAATACATCTCATGAGTCGTGGCGCCCTCAGGTTCGATGAAGAGCTGGTGGGAGGTCTTATCGGCAAAGGTGACGATTTTTGTCTCGATGCTTGGACAATAACGTGGGCCGATACTGGTAATCTGGCCATTGTAAAGTGGAGACTGTGGGAGCCCATCACGCAGCACATCATGCACCTGTTCGTTGGTATGGACTATCCAGCAGGGGCGTTGGGGCAACATCGACTTAATGCCCGGCAAGAACGAGAAATGATGGAAATCCTGTTCCCCATCCTGCCTGATGCACTGTGTGAAATCGATGGTACGCTCGTCAAGGCGCGGCGGCGTACCGGTCTTCATGCGGCCCACTGTAAAGCCCAATGCTGCCAACTGCTCGGTAATGCCTCGTGAAGGGGGTTCACTAACACGTCCGCCAGGCGTCTGCAC
>DAIREJ010000018.1:12274-16078 GCA_036795635.1 Sodaliphilus sp. | reverse complement strand
GATGACGGCTTGAGCCTTGAATGACAACCCGAGGACGGTTTTCACACCCTTCACTACCCCACCCTCAATGATAAACTCATTGACCGAATCCTGCCACATATACAGATTGGGGGTATTCTCAAGCACTGACCGCCACTCAAGGATAAACTGCTGGCGGTCGCTCTGCGAACGAGGGCTCCACATGGCGGGGCCCTTGCTGCGGTTGAGCATACGGAACTGGATGCTGCTGCGGTCGGTGACAATGCCCATCTGGCCTCCCAGCGCATCGATTTCGCGTACAATCTGGCCCTTGGCGATGCCACCGACAGCAGGATTACAGCTCATCTGAGCTATTTTGTTGGTGTCTATGGTGATGAGCAGGGTGAGCGATCCCAAACGGGCTGCCGCATGAGCAGCCTCGCAACCGGCATGGCCGGCACCCACCACTATCACATCATAGTCCAATCTCATTTCAGGAATACGTTAGACGGCAGAATAGCCAGCGCGTCGTTCTCGTGCGCTTCCATGATCTCACGCTCGCCCGGTCCCTTGTCGTTAATGCCGCACAGGTGCAGGACACCGTGGATCATGACGCGCATCAGCTCGGTTTCATAGTCCACACCCAGGCCCTCGGCATTGGTGCGCACCGTGTCGAGCGAAATGACCATGTCGCCGGCAATGTGCCGCGAGTTGGTGTAATCAAAGGTAATGATGTCGGTATAATAATCATGCCCCAGGAACTCACGGTTGGTCTCGAGGATATATTCATCGTCGCAGAAGACGTAGGTCAAGCACCCCACCCTTTGTCCTTGACGCTTGGCCACCTCGACAATCCAGTTGCGGACGGCATCGGCATTCAGGGCAGGCATGGCAGCGTTACCTTGGGTCATGTAGTTAATTTCAGTCATTTCTCTGATTCTTGAAAAACGAGACACAAAGATAACACAATTATTTCAAAAACAAGAATAAAATGGCAAGAATTAGCAGTTTGTGAAATTAATTTGCCCATCAGCAAAGCGGCAAACACAAGAAACCGCTCAGACTACCCCACCCGAATTATCTGGGTCTATCCGGCAAACCGCCAAATCCGCTGAAAGACAGCTAAAAACCACATTTCAACCCGCTGAGAATCGAAAATTAGCTTGATTTCGGGTATCTTCATACGTTTTTTTGAAGGATTTTGGCATAATTTTTGCACAGTTAATATAAAAATGCTACCTTTGAGGAAATCTTAGCGGAACCTTCCCGCAGCAGGTGTAGAGCAACAATATTTCCTGATGGATGTAGTTTTTCGGCACAATGTTGCGTCAAACTGATGAAGCGAAAAAGGAATATTAACGAATTATTTAAAAGATACAGCTATGACTGAGTTTTTCACATCCAACCTCTGGCTCATTTGGGTTATCATTTCCATTGTGTGCCTCATTTTAGAATTATCATCTGGTGATTTCTTCATCCTTTGCTTCGCCATCGGCGCCGCCTTCAGCGCTATCATTGCCGGCTGTGGCGCCTCGCTCACCTGGCAAATCATCACGTTTGCCGTGATCTCGGCATTAAGCCTCTTGCTAGTGCGTCCAGCACTGCTCAAGAAGCTTCACAAGCCCACCAAGGAACGTCTGAGCAACGCCGAGGCCGTCATTGGAAGGGAAGGCCGCGTGACCGAAGACATCGAAGCCAACGGCTATGGCCGTGTCGCTATCGACGGTGACGACTGGAAAGCACGGAGCGCCGGCGGCATTGCCATCGCCAAGGACACCCGCGTGCGCGTCTTGAAAATGGACAGCATCATCCTCACGGTAGAACCCGTTGAATAACCACAACAAGAAACATTACACTAACACTCAATTAACAACAATAACACTATGACTGCATTATCAATTTTTCTTATCGTCATCATCCTGCTGGCACTCATTCTGGTGAAAAACAGCCTTGTGATCATTCCGCAAAGTGAGACCAAAATCATCGAGCGCCTAGGTAAATACTACGCCACGCTCAAACCCGGCATCAACATCATCATCCCGTTCATCGACCGTGCCAAGAGCATCGTCGCCTATGAGCACGGACGCTATCGCACCACCTCGGTCATCGACTTGCGTGAACAGGTGTATGACTTCGACAAGCAGAACGTGATTACCAAGGACAATGTAATGACCCAGATCAACGCATTGCTCTATTTCCAGATCATGGACCCCTTCAAGGCAGTGTATGAAATCAACAACCTGCCCAACGCTATTGAGAAGCTCACCCAGACCACCTTGCGTAACATCATCGGTGAACTTGAGTTGGACCAGACGCTCACCTCGCGCGACACCATCAACTCCAAACTGCGCGCTGTCCTCGATGACGCGACCAACAAATGGGGTATCAAGGTGAATCGTGTTGAGTTACAAGACATTCAGCCGCCTCAAACGGTTCTTCAGGCAATGGAAAAACAGATGCAGGCCGAGCGTAACAAACGCGCCACCATCTTGACCAGCGAGGGTCAGAAGCAGGCTGCTATCCTCCAGTCCGAGGGTCAGAAGACCGCACGCATCAATCAGGCCGAAGCCGACAAGCAAACCGAAATTCTCAGGGCCGAAGGTGAAGCTCAGGCACGCATCCGCAAGGCTGAGGCCGAGGCTATCGCCATCGACAAGATTACCGAGGCAGTAGGGCAGAGCACCAATCCAGCCAACTACCTGCTGGCACAGAAGTATATCCAGATGCTCGACACCGTGGCCAGTGGTGACAAGACCAAGACGGTTTACTTGCCCTATGAGGCCACCAACCTGCTCGGATCCATCGGCGGCATCAAGGAACTGTTTGGTGCTGACAACAATAAGACCGAGTAAAAAGTGCAGTGGAGTAGGGCAGTAGCCATGCTCTGACACCATCAAATCACAGCATGGCGGACGTCAAGTCCGCTGTGCTTTTTTGCATCCGAAGGGTGGGGCAGGGGAGAAGAAGAACGATTTTTATGGCTTTGGAAGCGCTATACCAAAAAAAATGAGTATCTTCGTGCCGCGACTGGATATGATTCATTTCGGACATGACCAAAAAGACGATGATCAACGTTTTCCATATCGTTTCCAATAAGCATTGGGCAGGACCCGAACAATACACCTACGACTTGACGGCGCTGCTTCGTCAAGATAAAGACTTCTATGTCGAGGTGGTGTGCCGCAAACGACCCAATGTGCTCAAGCAATTCCGGCGTCTGGAAATCCCCATTTCCATCCTGCCGCTCAAGGGCGTTACCGACATCGACAGCCCTGTGAGGTTCGCACGACTGCTGCGCAAGGGACACAACATCATCCACGTCCACAGTTTCAAAGACGCTTTCATGGCCGTGATGGCAAGGCGCATCAGCGAGAACCGCAACACACGCGTCATCGTGAGTGTGCACGGCGTGTATAAGCCCAAGCGCAACTATATGTACACCAAGTTGTACAAATCCATCGACTGCTTCGTTTTCTCGTCCGAGATGGCGCGAGAGGCTTTTGTCGGCAAAGCCAAAAAACAGTATGCCGACCGCACAACCGTAATCCGTGACAGCGTGTGTGACAGCCAGTTAGGCACCGTAGTACCCGATTTGAGGCAGGAGCTTAAAATGGAATCGAGTCAGGCCCTGATGATGTATCACGGCAAGATATCGCATGAAAAAGGTCTGGACACGCTCATCGCTGCCCTCCAGCACGTGGACAAGAGCAAGTATCACCTTGCCGTCATCGGTGAGGGGCAACCGAAATACAAGGCTCTGTTCAAGGGCTCCATCGTGGCGGGCGTGATCATACTGATCATCGTGCTCTTCTCCATAGTTCTGATGAATGCAGGCGGAAACAAGGA
>DAIREJ010000018.1:8363-12264 GCA_036795635.1 Sodaliphilus sp. | reverse complement strand
GTCTCGTCAACAACGTGACGCTCCTGGGATTCCGCGACAACATTCTGGAATACCTGCGACAGGCCGACTTCGGTGTGCTTCCGTCCATACAGCCCGAAGCCCTGGGCATCACCAACCTGGAATACATGATGGCAGGCAAGGCACACATCTGCAGTGACAATGGTGCTCAACCCGAATATGTTGCCCATGGGGTGAACGGTCTTCTTGTGCCGCCCGGCGATGAAATAGCTTTGGCAGGCGCCATCAACCAACTCCTCAACGACCCCGCTCTGCGGTCCAGAATGGGGGCTCAGGCGCAGCAAGATTTCCTTGAAAAACTGGATTATCCGATTTTCTATCAAAAAATGACCAACCTCTATCGTCAATTACTTGATAGAGAGCCTGTTGTTAATATTGAAATCTCTGATGAAAAATAGCATTTTTTCATGGGAAATTGATGAAATTTTTCATCACAGAATGACTGTTTTAATCCAATTAACGATTTGCGGACATGATTGATTTCACGCCATTCTTTCGCAGCCATTTCCTGGGACGCCTGCAGCAGCAAGTGCGTTACATCGACCATGCCGATGCGGTGCAGCAGGGTGAACTGGTGCGACTGATAGAAAAGGCGGCGCTCACGCGCATCGGGCGCAAATATGACTTCTCATCCATCAGGACCTACCGCCAGTTCGCATCGACCTTGCCGCTATATACCTACGAAGACCTGCAGCCGCAGATTATGCGCATGATCAATGGAGCGAAAGACGAACTATGGCCCGGGCACTGCGTTAATTTCGCGCAATCCTCGGGAACGAGCGACGGCCGCAGCAAGTATATCCCCGTGACTCGTGAATCGTTCCGCTGGAACCATTTCCAAGGGAGCAGCGACGTGGTATCCCATTACCTGAACCTGAATCCGGCAAGTCGAATCTTCTCAGGCAAAGCGTTCATCTTGGGGGGCAGTTTCGCCAACAACCTGAAACTGAAATCTGGGGTGAGGGTAGGTGACCTGAGCGCCAACCTCATCGAGAACATGAACCCGCTGGCCAACTTTGTGCGCATCCCCAGCCGTCGCGTGGCACTCATGGAGAATTGGACCGAGAAACTGCCGCTATTGGTCGATGCAAGCATCGGGGAGGATGTGACCAACCTGAGCGGCGTGCCCTCATGGTTCCTCACGGTGCTCAAACAAGTGCTTGAAAAAACCGGCAAGACGTGCATTCATGAGGTGTGGCCCCATCTAGAGGTCTTCTTCCATGGCGGAATCGCCTTTGAGCCCTATCGCAAGCAATATGAAGAAATCTGCGACATGGACAAGATGCACTTCCTGGACACCTATAACGCCAGCGAGGGCTTCTTTGCCGTACAGAGCGACTGGGACAGCGAGGCGATGCTCTTGCTGCTTGACACAGGCGTTTTTTATGAGTTCCTGCCCATTGAGGACAGCGATAGCGAGACGCCCGAGGTCTATCCCATCTGGGAAATTGAGGCGGGGCGGACCTACGAACTCATCATCACTGCCGCTAACGGCCTGTGGCGCTATCGTCTTGGCGACACGGTGACCATCCAGCAACTGAATCCTGTGAAAATCACCATTGCAGGGCGCACGCGCAGTTACATCAATGCTTTCGGTGAGGAATTGATGGTACACAACGCTGACCATGCCATCACCCTGGCAGCACAAGAAACTGATGCCGAAGTGCTTAACTACACTGCTGCTCCTGTCTATGCGCAGGACAACCATCGCGGCCATCATCAGTGGCTCATCGAGTTTGCCCGACAACCAGCCGATACCTCACGCTTCATGCAACTACTGGACCAGCATCTGCGCGAGTCCAACAGCGACTATGACGCCAAGCGCAAGGGAGATATCTTTCTTGCTGCTCCGTCGTTGGTTATCGCTCCAGCCAATTTGTTTGACCGATGGCTCGCTTCGACCGGCAAGCTGGGCGGACAACGCAAGGTGCCGCGTTTGAGCAACGACCGCACCATCATCGAGCAGATGCTGGCTATGCTCTAACTTTAGAGGGCATCCACACTCTATTTTTTGTTGGAAAACAACTGGAACAACTAAAACAATTTTGGCATTCCGCTCGGGTTGTGAGGGCGTGCACTGTTATGACAGCCGTCTCACGGCGGCCGACAGTCTGATGTGCCTCAACCCCATTAAATCTGATTAATCAGCCGACAGCAATTTGAGCGCGCCAACCAAGTTTTGGCATAAGGGCCACTTTTTGATTTTTTTGCTGAATTTCTGCTACAAATAAAAATCCCCGACAATCAGTTGATTGTCAGGGATTTTCGGTGGTGCCCAGGGCGGGACTCGAACCCGCACACCTCGCGGCACACGCACCTGAAACGTGCGCGTCTACCAATTCCGCCACCTGGGCATTTTGGTTTAGCGACTGCAAAGGTAATATTTTTTTTTAATACGCAAGCGTTTTGTCAAAAAAAAGTCATTTAATTCTATTTTTCTAATGCCAAACTACCCCCATACACCTTTCCACCACGGCGAAGCCTCAATACCCCCCTCCTCGTGGGCGTAAGTCCGCTTTTATCGGTTCAGACGGCGGTTGATCTTGGCGTCGTTGTACTTGTTGCCGGTGTAGCTGTTGGTGATACCTGTCGAGAATTCGTCGTCTTCCTCCTCGTCGTCAGAGTTTTTCTGCTTTTTCTCTACCTTGTTCTTGGCCCTCTCGGGCTTGTTGCGCTTGAGGTCTTCATGCTTTTGCAGGTCAAGCGGTGTAGTATAGATGTTCCAGTTCTCGTCAAGGTCCCAGTTGCGGCGCAGACGGAGTTTCTTGGGGTAATAATAGACTTCCTCGGGCTGCAGGTGGTTGGCATAGTTGCCGGTGTCCCACTTGCCATTGCCGTTACTGTCGATAGTCAGGCGCAGGTAATAAGTGCCCGGCTTGACATTGAGCAGTTCAAAAGCGCCACCCCGCACAGGCGCGGTGCATATCACCTTTTCGCCGTTGGCGAGCAGTTCCACAAAGGCTCCGTCCTTGATATTGACGGTGAAAAAGACGTTGGCATATTCCTCCAATCCGCTCACCTTTAACTCCTTAGACATTTTTTCATTAATCAACCCATAGACCGAAGTCACTGCAGCACTGTCGATGGTCAGGCGGTAAGTGGAGTCGGGCAGGGTAGTGACCGGCAGCCAGTAGCGCATGGGATTGAGATCGTCAACAGGGCGGAACGACGGTGTGGCAGGGTAGGGCACCCAAAGGGTGTCACGCTTGATTTCCAAATGCACCCCCTCAGGATTAATGGCAGCAACGGGTGTTTCAAATTTCAGGATAATCGAGTCGCCCACGTCAAGCGTGCCACTCTTGGCAAGTTCCATCTGCAGTTTGGGTATATCGTTGGGGTCCACATGCTGCAGTTCCTTGAGCTCTTCCAACTCACCCTCATTGAGTTCTTTGCCTTGAGCTGCAGCCTTCTCCTGCTTTTCAAGAAGTTGGGCAAGGCGTTTGGCACGCTCTTCGCGTTCCTTGGCCTTCTTTTCCTCTTCCTTGATCTGGGCATTGGACTTGCGATAGCCGAAACGGATGGTGTCGGTAACCTGCTCCAGGCGGTCGGCAGTATCGGTACGCAGATAAGTCGCCGCAACTATGATGGTATCGGTCTTGATGAGCGCCGAGTCGGTAATCCAGTAGAAGAGGGAATCGTTGGTGGCAGTACGCTCTATGCGGTACCAATCCGGAGCATGGACAGCAGGACGAATGAGCTCCAACTCGGGCAAACTGTCATTAGGTGCCCCGAAGAGTAAATGCAGCTTGTTGTCGGCTGGACGTGCCGACTGCTTGAGGTAGTGACTGCGGTAACCCTCGTTGAACATGCACAGCAGCAGGTCGTTGGGCAGATATAGCATGTGCGTGGCAGTCAGCACAGTATCAACGCGACGGTCAAAGGT
>DAIREJ010000018.1:0-8353 GCA_036795635.1 Sodaliphilus sp. | reverse complement strand
CGAGGGAACGATAATCTCATCCAGGAAAGCAATGTCCTCGGTGCGCGCCATGCGGTAGTCGCCATCAACGTCATTGAGGGCAAAAATATGGTAACTGCCGGGCTTGAGATTGCGCAGGGTGAACTTTCCCAAGTCGTTGGTTCGGCTCACGCGTTCCAGCGGAATATGGGTGAAAGCCGTGTCATCAAGATTGCTGTGCAGGCCCACAATGATGTGCTGCATAGGCTCCAGGTCATTGGCACGAAGTACGATACCCGACACGGCCAGCGTGTCAATCTCGTCACCTGTCGAGAAAGCAAACGTGTAGCCGTCCAACTGGTTGCCCTCGTTGTTGTCCTCGATGGCGTTCGAGAAGTCGATCACATAGGTTGTATTCTCCTCCAATTCGTCACGGAACTCGATGGTCACTTTCTTACCCACCGTACGGATGAGCGGCTGAGTCTTGGGCGCCGGTGAAATGATGACTTTCTTCATCTGGTCCTTGAGGTTGATGAACTCATCAAACGTGATTTCCACCTTTTGACCTTTGAAGTTGACGGTGCCCGGTGCGGGTGTAGATTTCACCATTTGCGGGGGCGTGTAGTCACGTGGCCCACCCTCGGGTGACCCGATGCTGGCACATGCTGCAAGCACGATGCCCACAATCGCCATCAGGAACCAATATGACCAACGCAGCTTCATCTCTACTTAATTAAATCGATGGTTTCCAAGTCATTGGGGACGGCAATGGAGCCCTTGAAGTATTGGGCCGCCTCGGCAGCATAGGAGGCAGCACGAGTGGCCAGATTGGTGTCTTCGGTGTGGTAGAGGACCAGATGTTTCACACCTAATTCCTGAGCCAGCATGCCGGCATCGAGGGCGGTACTGTGGTTCTTCTCGTAGGGATTGAAAGCGAAGCGGTCTTTATAAAGGCAGAACGCCTCGCATAACAACCAGTCACAGTCGCGGGCATAGGGCTCGCACTGGACGCTGTAAGGCTCGTCACCCAAGCAGACAAGCCGCTGACCGTCGGGCAATGTCGCCTCAAAGCCAAACTGCTTGAATACTGGGGACCCGATATCAAAGAAGGTGACCTTCATGTCATCCACTTCTACCTGTTCGCCATCACACACCTCTCGCAAGATGACCGACTTGCCCACCGAGTCGAAAATCTTGGCAGGAATCATCAGCCGTCCCATCGTGTCGAGAGCCTCCTTCACCTCGTTATTACAATAGATGGTGAAAGGCCCCTTGTGCTTGCCCTTGTAGATGAGCGGCGAAATCTTGCGTATCATCCAGATGGCGCCCATAATGTGGTCAGTGTGGCAATGGGTGACAAACATGTGGCGAATGCTCTCAAAAGGAATCCTCGCTTTCAGAATCTGACGCAGGATGCCGTTGCCACCACCGCCGTCCACAAGCATCCCTCCACGGGGCGAATGCAGGTAAAAGCATGTGTTGTAGCAGTTGACACACATGGCATTGCCGGTACCCAACATGGTGACGCGAGAGGTGGCTGAAGTGGTATTCATCATGATTTGACTTTAGGGAGTTCTATGCCGAATGTGGTACCCTTGCCCACTTCAGACTCTTTGATATAAATCTGGCCGTTGTGGTACTCTTCGATAATGCGCTTAACGAGCGTCAAACCCAGACCCCAACCCCGCTTCTTGGTGGTAAAGCCCGGATTGAACACATTCTTGAAGTTCTTGCGCGCTATGCCCTTGCCTGTATCTTTGACCAAGATAACCGCATTGTTGGGGCTGTCCTCGACGGTGATGTCGAGGTGGCCCTCGCCATCCATGGCATCCACAGCATTCTTGGTCAAGTTCTCCATCACCCAAGCGAACAGCGTCTGACTCAGCATCACGCCGTTATTGGTCTCATCGTTGGTGTGGATTTGCAGTTTCACGCGCTTGGGAATGCGGGCTCGCATATACTCCAAACTGTTGACCACAGCCTCGTTGATGGGCACGAGTTCCTTGTCGGGCATCGAACCGATTTTGGAAAAGCGGTCGGCAATGGTCGAGAGGCGCTTCACGTCCTTGTCCATGTCGTTGACGATGCTCTTGTCAACGCCCATCGAATCAAGCAGTTGAGTCCATGCCATGAGCGACGAGATGGGGGTACCCAATTGGTGGGCGGTCTCCTTGGACAAACCCACCCACACCTTGTTTTGCTCGGCTCGTTTGATGCTCATCAGCGCAAAATAGGCAATGGCAAAGAACAGGATGAGTACCGCTAGCTGGATATAAGGGAAGTAGGACAGGCGGCGCAACAGCGTCGAGTCCTCGTAAAACAGATGCTGGGTTGTGCTCTCGTCAATGACGATGTCAATTTTGTTCTGACTGTTTTTGAGACGGTTAAGCTTTTTGTTGAGGTAGGCTAAATTGGTCGGTGAAATCTCAAAAGCCAGACTATCCTCGGGCTCAGGCAGACGGAAGTTGCGGTGCAACAGGATGTTGTCCTTTTCATCGACCAAAAGCACCGGGATATTATGGTTTGCCTCGATGATGCTCAACAGGAAATCCACGTCGGTGGCACTCGAGCCGATGGGGTTGCCGTCGGCATCCACCTCGCCGCCATCACTGCCCATCGTTGCCAGTTCCTGGGTAGCAGCCGCCCAAATCTGCATGCGCTCACGTTCCTGTTCGCCAAGGTCTTTCACCAGATTATTGGAGATATACAGGAATAGCGCAACCAGCAACAGGGAGATGGCAAGGAATACCACCTTCCAGATGCGACGAGAGTCATATATGTTGCGCAGATTAGCCATACGGTTGAGGAACTTAGATATAACAAAGGGCAAAATTAGGTATTTCCCATGAATTGGGCAAATTTTTATGGCGGGCTACCCCCGCGAGGAGGATGGAGGGGTGGATAAATATATGGGTGTATGGTGTATGGGGATGTTCACTTCTAATTCCTAACTTCTAACTCATGAAGAATCCATCGGGGGACGCTGTCGTCAGTATTGGGGCCGATGACCTCGCTGGCTGCAGCCTTCACTTCGGGGAAGGCATTGCCCACGGCCACGCTGTGGTCGGCTGCCTGCAGCATAGCGATGTCGTTGCGGTTGTCGCCAAAAACGACGATGCGCTCGGCACCCACCTGATGAGCAAGGTCACGGATGGCATTCGCTTTGCTTGTGCCGGCGGTGAAAATCTCCAGATATCCCTCGCTCTCGTCAAAGATATCATGGTAAAGCATTACCGAACAGGTTGAAACGGCTTGCAGATCAGAGGCAAGGGCCCTGAGCACAGCATACTTGTTCATCGCAAAGATGAGCAAAGCCTCATCGGCACTATGGCGGTAGTCATGGTCGTTAAGGAAAAACCGCTTCAACGGCAGATGCTGACGCGCGGCGACAAACTGCTCCTCCTGTGCCGACATGGTACCGCAATGATGGGTGTAGAGCAGACTGCTGCCATGACGGCGGTAGATGAAAGGGTGCAGCCTGTGGCGATCAAACACGTCGGCAACGGCGTTGATAGTCTCATCGTCAATGCCGTGAGTGTGCTCATATCCACCAGTAACCGGATTCCACATCGCCGAGCCGCCGATGACGATAAAAGGTAGATTGGCATGGACCTCCTGCATGAGCGGCACCACCGTGGCTGGAGTGCGTGCTGTGGCTACAGTGAACAGCCCGCCGAATTCCTCAATAATGCGGTTAAGCATTGCCACGGTGCCGACAGACAGCACCGAATCCTCATTCAGCAAAGTCCCATCCAAATCGCTCACATAAAGCGTCCTGCACCGCTTATTGGTTTCCTCTTCCATCATGACTGCAAAGGTAGTAAAAAAGCGGCATAGCCGAAACCTCTCAGGCTAACGCGACGCAGCCTTAATAGGAAAACAAGAAGTACAAGAATAACAAAATCAGAAATCTCAGACTCTTCGGTTGATTTTTTAATAGCGTTGCACATTGTGTTTCTTGCTCATGGCAGGTGAGTGTTTTTCTGTCGAAAAGCAATTTGGTGGTTTGGAGGTGGTTTTTGTAATGTGTTGATTTTCATGGCTTCCTGTTTTTTGTTGTTATTACAGGGGGTGGTGCGGGATTGATAAAGAAACTTAAAAGCATTTTCTCCTCCCCACGCCGCAAAGGTACAATCGCCACAATCAAATGTCAATGATAAAAAGAGTAGATGGATCATCTTCTGAGATTTTTCAGCCAAATACCATATCAAAAAACAGCCAAATGTTACATCAAAAAATAGCCAAGTGCCATATTAAAAAATGGCCAAATGCCACATTATATTTATATTTTCATTGATAATTAGAATTCTATGATTATCTTTGCAGTTGTTAAATTTTGATTATATGAAGGAGTATAAACCACGAATTGCAGACCGGATTTTGGCAGACAAATTAGAAGCCATGGGAGCTGTATTAATTGAAGGTCCCAAATATTGTGGGAAAACCACACTTGCCAGTCAACAAGCTAAAAGTGTGCTCTCAATGTCTGATCCCAGTACAAAGAAGCAGAATATCATTATGGCTCAGACAAATATTAAACGTTTGTTGGAAGGGGATACACCTCGCCTGATTGACGAATGGCAAATCGCTCCTCAGCTTTGGGATGCCGTTCGCAACGAAATAGACCAACGGGGTGAAGAAGGCCAATTCATGCTGACGGGTTCGGCTGTTCCACCCAATTCAGACAATATATTCCATTCAGGGGCTGGCCGCATCGCTTGGCTCAAACTGCACACCATGAGTCTCTGGGAATCAGGAGAATCTACTGGTAATGTGAGATTAAGTAGCCTATTCAAATCATCAGACAAGGTTGATGGCATAAGCAACATTAACATTGAAAAACTCGCTTTCCTTGCATGTCGAGGTGGGTGGCCAAGAGCAACACAAGCCAAAAGTGAAAAAGCGGCCCTTATTCAAGCAAAGGAGTACTATGAAGCTGTGGTCAGGACAGATATCTCGAGAGTTGATGAAGTGGAGCGCAATCCCGAACTAGCCCGACGGCTAATGCGCTCTTATGCTCGCAACCAAGGCACTCAAGCTACTGTAGGGACTATTCTTGATGACATAAAAGCAAATGAAAGGGATGTATTGAGTGAGAATACCATCTATTCATACATTAAAGCCCTTAAAAAAATCTTTGTGATTGAGGATTCTCTTGCATGGAACCCTAACCTGAGGAGTAAGACAGCAGTTCGCACTTCAGACACCAGATATTTTACCGATCCATCCATAGCAGCTACCGCGCTTGGTTTGGGGCCTGAAGATTTAATCAATGACCTTAATACATTTGGTTTGATATTCGAAACACTATGTATAAGGGACCTTCGAGTTTATGCAGATGCCATAGACGGAACCGTTTATCATTACCGCGACAAAAACGGTCTCGAGTGCGATGCAGTAGTTCATCTGCGCAACGGCTCCTATGGTTTGATAGAGATAAAATTAGGAGGAGAACATTTGATCAATGAGGGGGCAGCAACGCTTATCAACCTTTCAAAAAAAATAGATACTGTTAAAATGAAATCTCCTTCATTCTTAATGGTGTTGACTGGAGTAGGCGACTATGCCTATAAGCGTCCAGATGATGGCGTAATTGTAGTTCCTGTTGGATCACTGCGAGAGTAACTATACAGCAAGCTAACGTTCGTAGATTAGAGTTGAAATGTTAGGGGTTAGAAGCTGTTTCACTTCTAACCCCTAAATGAAATCGCTCTTCTCTCCTCGCGGGCTGAAGCCCGCTATCAAGGCCACTGGTTGAATACCAGGTAATTGATCAGAGCGGTCAGGTCGTCCATGCCGACGGTGCCGTCGGTGTCAGCGTCGGCATTCGCCATGTTGATGCCGGTGGCGTCGTTAAACACCAGGTAGTTGATCAGCGCCGTCAGGTCGTCCATGCCCACCGTGCCGTTATCGTCCACGTCACCAAGGATAATGCCGCTATCCGACAGTGTAACTGTCTTGGCCTTGCTCCAGGCGCTCCAGGTGTCATCGGTGTAATGAGCCTTCACGCGGAAGAAGAAGGTGCCGCCGGCAGTCAGATTCTTAACCGTGTAGAACTTGTCGGGGGTGATGCCGCTAATCAAGCGATAAGTTGCATCGCCTTCCTCGTTCACGTCACGGAGTTTCGTAGGCTCGCTGGCATCGCCGGCATAAATCTGGATGCTCTCAATCTGGCCATAATTGTTGGGATAGTAGTCACCACGGATGGTGATACGCTCAAGGTCGGTACAATCCAGGACGAAAACATAATCGGTGTACTGGAGAGCAAGATCCACATGAACGGATTGCAGACTGGTGGAGATGGTTACACCCGAGTTGTACCACGAGTTATAGCCCTGAGCACGCATCTTAACGGTGACCTTATCATAACCCGTCAAATCATATTCGGGAGAAATGATGGCACCGCCAGAACCCAACTGGATGCAACCATTGCCGGTGAAGAGCTGGTTGCCTTGATACTCCCAACCCTCGGGGAAATAGTCCT
Organism: Sodaliphilus sp.; assembly: GCA_036795635.1. GTDB lineage: Bacteria > Bacteroidota > Bacteroidia > Bacteroidales > Muribaculaceae > Sodaliphilus. Next base: position 1,911 of record DAIREJ010000018.1, on the reverse strand, counting down.
GCCAGTGAGAAATCACGCTGCTGCTCTGATAGTGGCAGTCGCTCCAGTCGGTCTCACCCAGCAGGGCGGTAATGGCCTTGGTAGCCACCTCAAGGGTATAGCTTTCAACGTTCTTATTGGGGGTCTCGTCGGTCCAGTCGGCACGGAACTCAGTGAGCTTGATGAAGTCTTCGATGGCCTCAAGCATTTCGGGATCATGCTTTTCAAACAACGAGGTGCCCACGATGTTGACCACAACATCCTCGGCATTCTCGCTACTCAGGGTGATGGTGGCGTTGTGGGTTCCCACCTCCTGCGGAGCATAGGTGATAGTGATGTCCTTGCCGTTCTCGACCTCGCTCAGGGCGATATGGTTAACGTCAATCGAGTAAACGCCATTGGGGTCGTTGAGAGTAACAGTCACGTCATGGTCCAGGTAGTAACCGAACACCGAGAGCACCTGGGTGGCCGTCTTCTCGGCATAGGACTCGATGGCCATGTTCATGGCGCTAGTCGTGATTGTCGGTCCCAGATATGGAGGTTGGATACCGATAACCATCTGCTGGTCGTTGGTGAAGGTGTAGTATTCACCGTCGCTGAATGCGTTGAGCGCGCAGTAGCAGTTGTAGTCACCGCTCCAGCCCCAGTTGATGTGGTAGGTATCGTCAGTTGCATCATAGCCGTCTACATTGAAGGCATGACCGCCTGCATAACTGTCATATCCACTATACACGATGGGGCGGTTATTGATCAACTCTTCCTGAATCATGGCAGCCCAGGTATTGTTGTTATAGGAGTACTTGTAGTGGAGAGCGGCCGTCTCCTGATTATAGCCAAAGAACTTGACGGCACGCAGGATGTCGCTGCCATAGGCACCACTGCCCGTGGGAGTGTAATTCATCTCCTCCTCCTGGCCGATGTAGCGCATGAGCCATGCCACGGCATCGGCTTGAGCCTCGGTGTAGCCTTGGGTGTAGTCGTCAATCATGTTCTCCCAGTCAAAGGTCGTTCCGGGCAAAGCCTCGACTTGGAAACCATAGCTGTAGTTGTTGTATCCACTGACAGCGGGAACAGGGCCAACAGGGAATTTCCAGTAGTAGAACACCATTGCCAGCGAGGTGGCAGGGCATCCTGTCACACACAATTGGCCGTTATAAACCGGGCAATGGTTGTAGTAAGGCTCCAGCTGATTCCACATGGCGGTGAGCAGCGGCTCAACGCTCACACCCCTGGGGTTTCCTGCATTGATTGACTGATCGGCCTGCAGTTCGGGATGGGCCTGCAAGTATTCAAGTTCCTGCTTGTAAATGCCGAGCCAATACTTCATGTTGGCAGGCATGCGGTTAATGTCGCCGATGGGATGGTCACCATAGGCAAGCACCGTGCGAGCACGATCATCACCCGAAATGATGATGAAATGATCGTTGGTGTTGAAGATGTAGTACACTGCTGTGCCAGGCTGCTCGGAGTTCATCTCCTGCTTGACCAGTTTGACATCAACAGACGAGGGGGCCACCAGCTGGCCCTTGGTCATCTTGCTCACTGCATACTGTTGAGCGGTAGCCTTTGCGGTAGCCAAGTCCACGTTAGCACCCGTCACTTGCATGGCAGCAAAGATGAGGACGGTAAAGAATAAGAATTTCTTCATGATGTAAAAAGATTTAGATAATTATTAACTCCTATTATGATTGATTCACTTCATGATCTTGACTGTAGTGCTCGACCCATCGCTATAGGTGGTCACCTGGATGGTCATGCCGCTAGGCTGAGCCATTTCCTGACCTGCCATGTTATAGTAGCGAACACAATCAACGGTCTTGATGGCATTTATCTCGCCGACAGCAGTTTCCGGGCTGGGGAACACCTCAAGATAAACAATGTCGCTGGCAGTCTTGACACCATGATAGGTGTAGTAAACCTGGATACCGATGC
>DAIREJ010000017.1:3245-22310 GCA_036795635.1 Sodaliphilus sp. | reverse complement strand
GGGCGCCTGGGGACAGCTGCTGCCCGGCATCGGCCACCTGTTGCTCATGGTGATCGTCTTCTTCTTCGCCTTCTCGACGATGTTCTCCTACAGCTACTACGGCCAGAAGTGCACCAACTACCTCTTTGGTGCCCATAACGTCAAGTGGTACAACTACTACTACCTGGCAATGATTGTCGTGGCCGCGATGATTCCCCTCAAGGTCATGGTCAGCATCATGGACCTCGCCTTCGCCCTGATGGCTCTCTGCACCATGTTCACCATCATCACCCTGAGCCCCAGAGTCAAGAAACTGATGAAGGAGTATTTCTAATGACTCGCTCATGCTCGCTTGCGCTCGCAGGCTTTAGGTTTTAGGCTTTAGGAGGCATCCACATTCATTCCTTTCTTGAACGGCGAATTTTGCGGATTATACGGATTTGGGCTGTCGCAGTCCTTTACACTCATACAACGCGGCGAAGCCGCAAATACACTTATACACTGCGGGCGTAAGCCCGCAATCACTCCTAACTCCTCATTTCTAACTCCTCACTGTAGTAAAAAACGGGATTTGCCGTTTTTTTACTACTTTTGCAGTCATGAAGCATCTTGTGTCGGTCATATGGGTTGTGATGGTGGTGCTCGGGGCGGTGGTCACGGGCTGCGAGGGCGCGCGCCGTTACGACAGCCGTCTCGCGGCGGCCGACAGCCTGATGCGCGTAAATCCCGACAGCGCCTTGGCGCTGGTCGAGAGGGTCTGCCGTGACAGCCTTAACAATGAGGGCGACTGCGCCTACCGTGACCTGCTGCTCACCCAAGCCCGCTACCGCTGCTACATCACCGCCACCAGCGACAGCGACATCAACCGCGCCCTCGCCTGGTTCCGCGCCCACCCGTCCGACCATGAGAAACTCACCCGTGCCTACATCTACAAGGGCGCCGTCATGGAGGAACTGGGCCACCCCGACAGCGCCATGCTCTACTACAAAACCGCCGAAGTCACCGCCTCCCCCGACGACTACTTCAACCTGGGACAAATCAACACACGCATAGGGGATTTATACCGCATATATTACGCTGATAAACAGATTTGCTATGATAAATATAGAAAAGCCCTTGAGTATTATCGTGTTACTGGAAACAAAAATCTGCAGTTAAATAGCCTTTATAATATGGGAATGTGCAGCGGTATCACCGGAAATGGCAATTCGGGTAATTTGCTTGATTCTGCTGCCCTAATGGCGATTGAGCTTAATGACAGTTCTGCTTTTTATGATTGCAGGGAAATGAGCGTCAGACAGTTATCCATGAGTGATTCTACCCGCCCAAAGGCAAAGCAGATAGCATTTCATCTTTTGAACCGTTACAAAGGATTTCTGACAAGTGACCTCTTACTTGATTTAGCGTATATTTATGATAAAGATCATGTGGTGGACTCCGCAAAATACTATGTACGATATGCTATTCCGCATTCTGTAGGTTCTAGTGGTCGCATTAGAGTCCGAGCATACGAAATAATGGCGGATATTGCCGATTATGAAGGAAACAAAGCAAAAAGCTATCTTTATTTGGACAGCTGTAAATATCTGTCGGATTCCATCTTCAACAACAGGCAGAAATATAGTATACAGTTCATTGAGAATAATGAAAACGAATTATTGCTGTCTGCAAATGATAAAAAGGCCAAAGAAAGACAATTGTGCATGGTGTTAGTCGTAGTATTTGGTCTAGCTTTTCCGATGCTTGTATTCATTTTTTATCAGTACAGGAGAATTAGGCTTGTTAAGTCAATCCATCAAGAAGTGAAGAATGTGAGAATTGATACTCACGAAGCCCTACTTGAGCATCTTCATGCTAAGGAATCGTCTGTCGAACTTCTTGTACAGAATATTGTGTCATTTTTGAGGACTGTCATAGACACGACTGAACACGACTCACCATCAGTTATAAGAAAGCGGATAAAGGACAGTATCTACGATGTCGCAAATGAAGATTTCTGGGAAGAACTCAGGTCATATCTAGACAGATACCATAATAACATCATCTCAGAAATTGCCAAAAACGAAAAAATCAATACTTCGGATCTTAGGTTTATTGAACTCGAATGCTGTGGTTTCTCTTATGTTGAGATCGCGATCACAATGGGGTACTCTCCAAAATTCGTCAGTATTAAACGTAAAAGAATTGCAAAAAAAATGGGGCTTAAAGTCTCGTTACAAGATTTCCTTACCAATGCCATGAATCCCATTAAGCCATAATTGCTTATTAACAAATACCCCCTTTATCCATCACTACTGTTTTTACTAGTATTATTCGTGTTTGATATTTATTTGGCTATCAAATAAATAATGAATTCTGTTATAATAGATTATTTTTCTTTTCAAGCTATCAGTTTATATAAATTATTGGTTGTCAAATTGTTATGGTGATGGAAAAATAATTTGATTGTTAATAATGATGATAGTATGTTTAATGTGAAATGATTTATAATTTTGCAAAGCATGAGTTTATCAGAATCATTTTTTACACAAATATTATTATGAATAAAGCGTTTTTCATTTTACTTTCATTAGTGTTCTTATTTGCATCAGCAGGTCAAAATGAAATAGTGTTGAGTAATGATCAACATCAACATAATCATTTTGATTATCCCATCCCTGCTGATCAACCTGATGTGTACTTGGATACCGACAATCTAGCAATCATCATCGACGGTGGCGGAGAGGTGGCTTACTATGATGTGGAGATCGAGTCGATGACCACGTGGCTCACGGTCATCTCCACCCAGGTCAGCGGCACCTACGACACCATCGACGTGTCCTCCCTGACCGCTGGCGACTACATCATCACCATCACGTCCCCCACAGGCAACGAGTTCGAGGGCGAATTCGAAATCGAGTAGAAACACATTATCATATCATGGTTAATGGTTGTTTCTATAGCGGCTTAAAACTGACGTTTTTTCATATGGAAAAATGACATGGTTTTTCCATGTATTCTACCTCATATAAATGCTGTTAAAATGCTGTTATATAAACTATTATATTATTGAATGACAACAAACATTATTAACAATAAAAATTATAAAAACTATGATGAAAAAACTACTTTTTTTATTCGTCGCCTTGACGTCGTTGCTGGCGTTGGCCGACAACTACTTCACCGTCAGTAATAACAACAGGGTGAGGGTCCACCCAGATTACGTGACCAATTCCGCTTCATTTCCTTTGAATGTATGGGCGCATTTCGACGGACGTCTGGACCATTGGTGGCTTGAGTTCTCCTATCCCAACAACGTGAGCCCTAATAGTGTCTCTCCGGAATCTGGAATGAATGTCCCATACCTCCAGAGTGATGGCACTGCAGCAATGTGTGAACCGGTTCTCACAACGAATAGCAGTTACACCATTTTTTCGTCAACGATCACAACAATCGGATACTGGAATCCCGACAATGACGGGATTTATGAGCCTTACGGAACGGTCAAGTGGGGTCCTGGGGATTGCGACATCATGTTTAGGGTTTACCTTGACATCTTGAACGATTGCACCGGTGACACCATCAGCATTGAAGGTTACTTGACCTCAACCCCTGATGACCGCGGCAACATAGTGAACCAATATTTCTACAGGTGTTTCACGTTCGTGGTCGGCTATGACCCCGGTGACGTTGACGGCAACCGCTTGGTGAACATGGATGACCTGGCTGCACTGATCAATTACCTGACTTCAGGTCAGGGTTTGAACGCTTGGCAGCTTGTGGGCGCCGACGTAAACGACGACGGCCTGGTGAACATGGACGACCTGACGGCGCTGATCAACCGCCTGACCAACAGTTTGGGTTTGAGCCAGGACGAGTTTGAGGAGTTACTCAACGGCGGGACACAGCCGTCCTGACCGTTCCTTTTCAGAGGATTAGACAGAATACAAAAGACAACTAACAAGAAACAACAGAAACCGAATAAAACGCGAAAAAACATGAAACATCATTATTTGCTCAGAACAATTTTCGCGCTGTTCTCCTCCCTGGCAATGCTTCAGGCAGGAGCTGCAACCGAGGTTGTGCGTGGCGACGTCAATGGAAACGGCATCTGCGGCATGGATGACCTGACGACGATGATCAACCACCTGGTCTATAACACGACCCCGCCCGCGATGTGGCTAGCCGACATCGACGGCAACGGGACCTTAGGCATGGACGACCTGGCGGCGTTGATCAACTACCTGGTATATGGCGAGTGGCTGTGGCCCGACCCCGTCATGCCTCCCCCTCCCGATGACGCCCAGGTGTTCACGGTGAACGGCGTGTCGTTCGCGATGATCCATGTCGAGGGCGGCACATTCATGCAGGGTGACGCGACACATGCTTGGACCAGCCCCGTCCACCAGGTGACGCTGTCCAGCTACTGGATCGGGGAGACCGAGGTGACGGCCGAACTGTGGTATGCCGTGATGGGTGACAGCTCGGTAATAGCGAGCAGCGGCCTGCGGCCGGCCCAACGCTTGAGCTGGGACCAAAGCCAGGAGTTCATCTCAAGGCTGAACGAGCTGACGGGCGTGACGTTCCACCTGCCCAGCGAGGCTCAGTGGGAGTTCGCCGCCCGCGGCGGCAACTACAGCCACGGCTACAGGTATTCGGGCAGCGACAACCTTGACGAGGTGGGCTGGTATAGCAACAATACCTATGTCGGCGGCCCAATCCTACCCATTGTCAAGACGCGGATGCCCAACGAGTTGGGTCTGTATGACATGAGCGGCGGCGCATGGGAGTTCTGCCATGACACTTATAAAGACCCCTATATCTGGACCGAGCCTGTCACTGATCCCATAAATGGAGATAGTTGTTTTCCTTATCCTGGAAATCTGAAAGTGATACGTGGCGGAGACTATAACACTTATGAATCCTATTGCGAAGTGTCCATGCGGTGGGCGACGGAACGTGCTACCAAATGGGGTGGCTTTCGCCTTGCAATCTGGCCCGACAGCATGACACCATAAGACACATCATGACGGAAACATCAGTGAAAAATATTTCCAGGAGAGCGTTGAATCTCCGTAAAGATCGAATGACAAACAACTAAAATATCAACAAATGAAAAAGACTTTATTACTACTTTGCATCGCCATGACCGCATTGCTGGCCGTGGCCGACAGTTATTTTTTCATCGGAAACGGGGAGAAAGTCCGCATCAGACCGAATCAACTGTACTCGTCGTTTGAAATGCCCGTAAGCGCGCATTTCGACGGCAGGCTTGATTATTGGGAACTTGAGTTCACCTATCCCGAGAATGTGCGTATTGACAGCGTCCAGCGACGGCCGGGGATGAATGTCCCTTATCTGGATAGAGACGGCAACCCTGCAATATGCGAGCCCGATCTCACTGTCAGCTATAACAAAATGGTTTATTCGTCAGAAATCACGGAATTCGGATACTGGGATCCTGACAATGACGGGATCTTTGAACCCTACGGCACGGTCAAGTGGGGCCCAGGGGATTATGACACCATGTTCGTTGTTTATCTTGGAATAGAAGGTGACTGCACCGGGGACACCATCACGATTGAAGGTGATCTGCGCTCGACCTTTGATTGGCGCGGCAACACAGAGAACACCGATTTCGTCAAGAAATTCGCCCTTGTCGTGGGCTATGATCCCGGAGACGTGAACGGTGATTATATAGTGACCATGAATGACCTGACCACCCTGACCAACTACCTGCTGGACCCAGTCAGCAATCCGCTGAGCGCATACCAGTTTGTGGCTGCCGACATGAACGGCGACGGCATGGTGAACATGGACGACCTGACGGCGCTGATCAATTACCTGGTCAATAATCAGGGACTGAGCCTGGACGAACTGGATGAGGTCCTTAACGGGGGGCAGACGACCTGACCGCCCTGGTCAACATTCTGCTCACGCAGTAATCCTAAAACAAAAGAAACTTTACACTTGACCTGCCTGCTGACCGTCCCTGCACGGCCAGCAGGCTTCTTTATTAGCGACTTTAAGGCATACATTCCTGTACAGCCTTCGTTAAATTTGCCGTTCAAGAAAGAGCGCGGATGCCTTGAATGCGGGCTTCAGCCCGCGAGGAGGGAGGAGCGTGTAGAGTGGAGCGAATGCGGCTTCGCCGCGGATGCCCCTCAGAAAGTTCAGATGAATCAGTAGTTTGGAAGAAAGAGCGCGTCAGCCCAAAAAAGAAGTGTTGTTCCTGTTGTTCCCCGTTGTCTTGGTTGTTTGACCAAGGTGCGAGATTAGTGGCCGAAGTTTTGGGCGAAGTATGCCATCTTGATGGCGGCTTCGGCAGCCTCGGTGCCCTTGTTGCACAAGGCGCCGCCAGCGCGGTCGAGGGCCTGCTGCAAGTCGTCGGTGGTGAGGACACAGAAGATGATGGGCACTTGTTGCGTCGCATTGAGGTAGGCGCAGCCCTGTGTGGCGTTGTCACACACATAGTCGAAGTGAGGCGTGCCGCCGCGGATGACGCAACCAATCATGATGACGGCGTCATAACGGCCCGTGCGGGCCATCTGAGCGGCGCCAAAGGTCAGTTCCACGGTGCCGGGCACATGTGCCACGGTTATATCCTCGTAGCCTTCTTTCTCAAACAGGTCGAGAGCGCCTTGCAACAGCGCGCCTGTGATTTGATCGTTCCACTCGGCACAAACGATGCCCACGGTGAGGCCGTCCACATGGGGGAGGGTGTGAAGGGCATTTGCGCCCTCGGTTTTATTCAGTTGAGTTGACATGATTCTGGTTTTTTAGGTCCTTAAGGTCTTTAGGGTCTTTAAAGGCTATATCTTTTGGGAATTAAAGTTCTTTCGGGAATCGCGCGTTGGTGGTGATGAAGTCCACTCCCATGGCCTTGACACGCTCAAAGTCCTCGACTTTGTCCACGGTCCACACGTTGACCTTGAGGCCGGCGGCATGCATGGCGTCTACGGCCTCTTGGGTGATGATGGTGTGCACCACATCCAGGTCCATCTTGTACTGCTTGCACCACTCGACCCATTCCATGACTGAGCCGTCTTCTTCACCCGCCAGCACCTGCACGGTGATGTCGGGGTAATGACGGTGGATGAAGTCCACCACGCCGGGCATGAACGAGATGATGACCGCCTTGTCGGTCAACCCCTTTTGGTCAATGAGGTTGATGAGGGCGGGAATGCCGTCAAAGACAGGCTCGTTCTCGGCCTTGGTGTTGCTGTGGATGCTGGTGCAGACCTTCACCTCGATGACGGGCACCACGTTGTACTCGTTGCAGATGTCGAGGAACTCGCCCAGTGTGCATGGTGTGGCGGCATAGGTGATGCCGTGGCGCTTGTGCGTCAACGGGGTGGAAAGGACGGTAGCGGTGCGCATGTCGGCAATCTTGGTCTCGGGACCGCCCAGGCGCTTGTAACTGTCGTCATGGCTGATGACGAAGGTGCCGTCGGCATCGACGCGGATATCGCATTCCAGTCCCCATGCGCCGGCGTTGGCGCCGTTGATGAAGGCTGCGCGGGTGTTCTCCACACCCCATTGCGAACCGCGGTGTCCCACGATGAGTTGGGCCTGCATGCCCAGGGTGCCCATGATGATGAGGGCGACGGTGAAAATGCTCTTGAGCAGTGACATGATGTTCATGTTTTTATTTTTGTTGTTGAGTAGGTCTTGGATTTCGTGTACTTCGGCAGTGGCATCGAGGCGTTGTGCCAATGGCAGCAACGAGCGCAGCAATTGCTCGGCAGCCGCCCGTCGGTTGATGAGCCGCAAGAGGGCCTTGGCCAGGCCGATGGAGAGCTGCAGGTCGCGGTGTCCCATTTTCTCGCCCAGTTTCTTCTGGTATCGCAGTGCCTTGGTGTAGTACTTGACGGCATTGCGCCCGTTTCCCATCTCGAGCATGATGTCGCCTTCCTTGCCCAGGGTATCCACCAGATTGGACATCGCCATGCGCGTCGCGTTGGCGTCACCGCTGTTCAACTCCTTCATGTAGAGTTCGCTGGCGCTCTGGTAGTGTGCCAGCACATTCATCTGCTTGGTCTTGGACTTGATGACCTCGGTAGACGCCTCTACCGCCATGAGCAGCATCGCCGAGAAGCGCGGTTCGTTGCGTTTGGCGAGGCGTTCAAACAGTTGCTGTGCCTTGGTGAGTTCTTTGGCTGCGCGGCTGTTGTCGCCCATGTCATGATGGGCGAGTGCCAGGTTGTAGAGCAATGCTGCTACGATGGCATGGAAATCCTCGGTTTTCTTGCCCTGGTGTGCTGACAGCACGAGCAGGGCATTCTCGGCAGCACCCAGCGACAACGAGGGGTTGCCCTCGCCGATGAGCAGCGCCATGCGCGCAAGCCACAGCCATGCGGCGTGCAGCTCGGGCAGTTGCATCATGCGCTCATCGTCATAGATGAAGTCCTCGATGATCCGCTCGGCCTCGATATCCCGCTTGTTGGTGATGAGGTAATCCACATAGCACATCTGCATCTCGGTGACGATGCTCTGGTCAAGTCCCTTGGTGGGAGGCATCGCACCAGTGGCTGCCATCTGCGCTTGGGCGATGGTCATGTCGTTCTTGAAATGCGGCAACGCGATGTTGACGGGCAGTGGATTCATGCAGTTCGGTGGAGTTTAGGCGTTTAGGTCTTTGGCATATCGTGCAGCGAGCGTCTCGTCGATGCAGTTGTCAGGGTTGGCGCATGCTGCGGCGATAGCCTGCGCACTGGTCACGATGTCGGCCCATGCCGGTCGCGGCAGCTGATGGACATTGGCATGGGTGACCTCGTTCTTCAACAGTCCGTAGATGACGCCCGCCGTGAAACCGGCCTGCCAACCCAGCATGTGCTGACTGGGCATGCCGATGGCGGGGTGGGGCACAGCACGGCCACCCTTGTTGAAACGGGTCACCATCAGGTCGGGATGGATGTGCAGGTAATTGTCGCAGTAGAACTCGACGTGGTTGGTGAAGGCCTGTTGGGCGCTCTCTCCCGGGAATACATCGCGCAGGTCGCGCTCATGGGCGATGACAAGGTCGCTCACCTCCAGGTTCTCGAGAATGGCGGGCATGACATGGGCAATGTGGAAGCCGATGCCGTGCTGGAAGCCGGGCAGGTAGATGATGATGGCCTTGCGCTCAACAGCATATTTCACGAGTTCAAAGAGCGCCGCGCGTTGCGGCTCGGTGATGGCATACAGCGAACCGAACAGCAGGATGTCGTCCTCGTCGATGCGCGGCCACACCACATCAAAGCGTGTCTTGGGATAGACTCCGTAGTTGACTAGCTTGTCCTTGCCTCCCTCGTTGAAAATAGCCGAGAGCGATGTGGACCCCTCGGTGTAACGGTCGATGGAATTCACATCAACATTGTGGTGGGTGAGGTAGTTGATGATGATGTCACCCACGCTGTCGGCACAGCACTCGCTCACCATGGCAACCGGCAGACGCATGGTGCCGAGGATTGCAGCCGTATTGGCGATGCGGCCGCCCATGAAGGAACGGACGGGCTGTCCGTCCTTGAAGATAGTGTCGAGCACCGATTCGCCGATGGCTATAATTTTTCTCATTGTTGTCACTCGGTGTTTCTTGTGATTCTTCCCGCTGCATGATGCTCTCATGTGGTCAAACAGGCTTTTATATCGGCCTCTATGAAGTCAGGCATTGATGGCTGAATGACCTGATTGAGTCATGTAGCGGTTCGGGATGTGCAAAGGTACGAAATAGTTTTCAGTTTTCAGTTTCCAGTTTTCAGTTTTTGGAGCCCTGTTGTCGTTTTGTAGATAAAATGATGTAATTTTGCAGTACAGTAATCACTATGAATCAGCGAGAAGGATGTAATTGAAAGATGAATTGGCAAGAAATTAAAGAAAAATATTGGCGATTCAAGCAGTGGCAGCGGCAGCCTGTGAACTACATCAACAGTGATGAAGAGCATCACTGCAACAACTGTGGTATCACATTCACTGGGAATTATTGCCCTTGCTGCTCGCAGAAGGCTGAACTGGGACGCATCAATTGGCACAGTGTTCACCAGGGGGTTATGGACATCTGGGGCTTGGGCAGCCGTTCTTTGGTCTATAGCTTGTGGCAATTGCTGTTGCGCCCGGGTTATATCATCGACGACTACATCAGCGGTAAGCGCCAGGTGAGTTTTCCGCCAGTGAAGATGTTGTTCATCCTGGCTGTCATTTATTCTTGTTTAGCCTACTGGTTTTTTCCTGAAGTTCTGCACATTAAGGTTGACACCGAAGTAACTGAAAGCCGAATTTACCAGTATTACAATTGGGCACAGGAACATTACAGTTGGAATATGTTAATGATGTCGGTGCTGGCCATTATCCCCACTTGGATCATGTTTCGTCATGCTCCGCGACATACCCGGCACACCATCCCCGAAGGCTTTTTCATTCAGGTTTTCCTTTCGGTGATACAGGTGGTGATTAATATATTAGTGATACCGTTTGCCATCATCAATTCAGACTTGACAACGGCTATTGCAGCCGCTTTTGTCATGTTTTATTACATCATTACCTATAAGCAGCTCTTTGGCTACACATGGTGGGGTACACTCTGGCGACAAGGTTTCATTCTCTCATGTATCTCTTGCATTGAGATGGTGTTGATGTTTCTTTTCACTGATAGTCGCTTTTTTGAACAAGGCGGTATCACGCCCGACGAAGCCGTTCGTTATAGATTCATGACAATTGCCGGCTTGTTGATGACGACGGTGTTGTCGCTTGCTGTGGGCTATGCCGTGAATCAATTGGCTACACGAAAAGCCAGGAAGAGGGCTGAACAGTCATAGCTCGCCAGCGGCTATGTCACTCGTGACCCTCAAAGGCGATGATGGCATCGCGCCACACCTGTGGAATGGGTGAAGGCTGGTTGGTTTCGGGGGCCAGGTTGACCATCACGGTCTCGCATGTGCATTTCAGTTCACGGGTTTCGCTGTTGACCAAGTGCTGAAGCAACGTCAGGCTCTTATTGCCCAAGCGGGCGCACTGCGTGAGCACTTCGACAGGCTCGTTGAAGAGTGTGGGCACGAGGAAACTGCAATTCACATTGGCGATGATGACTGTGGGGCGACGCCAGTCAATGTCGCTCTGCACGTTCAATCCTTTGAAATATTGTGTTTTCCCCAAATCAAAAAACTGGAAATAGACCGAGTTGTTGACGTGTCCCAATGCATCCACGTCATTAAAACGCAGCTGCAGCGGTGTGATGCACTTGAAGGAATATTGGGCCTCGATAGCGTGGTTCATATTTTTGTGTTCTTGTGTTACTTGAAGATGATTTCGCGGATGATTTCACGGCCTAAGGCGTCGTTGATGCGGTTGATGATTGCGGCGCGGTTGAGCATGAGCTCGTTGGCCAGCGATGCCGATGACAAGTGTACCGTCATGACGCCGTCCTTGACATATCGCTTGATGGTGTAGCGGTTGATGCCGTCGCCCACGATTTCGGGCCACAGGGCACTGGCGCGGTGCTCATCGAGAGCGACGTCAAGGTTCTCTTTTTTGAGCAGTTCATCGATGATCTGGCCGATGTTTTTAGCTTCGGTACGTTTCATATTGTTCCACCTCCTTTCATCGTGTTGATGACACCGCCCTCGACATTCATGAGGCAATGGCCGCCTCCGTGCCGAGCGACGATCTCGTCGAGGTGGGTGCGGTTGGTGTCGGTGATGAAAATTTGTCCGAAGCGGTTGCTGGACACGACATCGACGATGCGTTCCACACGGCTGGCATCGAGTTTGTCAAAAATGTCGTCCAGCAGCAGGATGGGTACCGCAGGGTTGTTGGCCTTGAGGAAATCGAACTGGGCTAACCTGAGTGCGATAGTGTAGGTCTTGCACTGTCCTTGGCTACCCGTGCGGCGCATGGGATAGTCATTGAGCATGAGTTCCAGATCATCGCGTTGCACGCCGCGCGTGGTGTAACCCAAGATGAGGTCGCGCTCTCGTGTCGCTGCCAGGTGGTCGGACATCGTACCGTCGTTCAGGTGGCTTTTATAGTCCAACCTGACGGTTTCACCCTCACCAGCGACCGCGTTGTAGTAGTACATGAAGATGGGCAGGAACTGCTTGACCCACTGGCTGCGGCGTTGATGCAGCAACGTGGCTTGCCGTGACATTTCGGTCTCTACCGTCTCATAGAGCAAGGGGTCGCGCATCTCTTTCTTGATCATGGCGTTGCGTTGCTCAACAGCCTTGTTGTAACGGATGAGCGCGTCAAGGTATTCGCTGTCGTTCTGTGAGATGATCAAGTCCATGAAGCGGCGACGTTCCTCGCCACTGCCGCGCACCAGATCCCAATCCATGGGCGATACCATCACCACGGGCAACAGACCGATGTGCTGGCTGAGCCGCTGGTACTCCTTGCCGTCGCGGCGCACGACTTTGCGCTTGCCGCGCTGCAGGGCGACGCTCACGTCAAGCGGTGTCTCGCATCGCGTGTAACTGCCTTGCAACATCATGTAGGGCTCGCCGTGACGGATGACCGCGCTGTTGTCGCCTGTCGAGGCGAAACTGCGGCACATGCTCAAGTAGTAGATGGCGTCAAGCACGTTGGTCTTTCCCTGCCCGTTGTTGCCTATTAGGCAGTTCAGTTTTGACGAGAACTCCAGTCGAGCCTCGGCGATGTTCTTATAATTCAGTATGGTGACGGAATTGAGTGTCATGTGTGCAAAGGTACTGCTTTTTGTTGACTATTGTTGATTGCTCTTGGATATTTTATTACCTTTGTCGATAATTATGGAACTTGAGAAATTGGATTTTGGGAAGCCTGTCCAGGGTGTGGAGGCGTTCTCGACGACTCGCGGCAAGGTGGACGGCCGCAACCCCTACTCGGGGGTGAACCTGTGTGACTATGTGGGCGATGACGCCTTGCGTGTGCTTAACGACCGCATCGAACTGGCGATGCAACTGGGTGTGGAATTGGATGACCTGGTGATGCCGCGGCAGGTTCATTCATGCCGTGTGGCTGTGATTGACGAGGCTTTCCGTTCGCTGGATATCGACAAGCAAGAAGGTGCCTTGGAAGGTGTTGACGCGCTGGTGACCACGTTGTCGGGTGTGGTCATTGGGGTGAATACAGCCGACTGTGTGCCCATTGTCCTTGCCGACGGCGAAGCGGGTGTCATTGCTGTCGCTCATGCCGGCTGGCGAGGAACTGCTGGCCGCATTGTCAAGCCTGTAATTGACGAGATGTACCGACATGGTGCATCGGCCGAGCGCATCCAAGTAGCCATGGGCCCCAGCATCTGTCTGGACTGCTTTGAAGTAGGTGACGAGGTGGTATCGGCTTTTGAACAAGCTGGTTTTGACTTGGACGCTATCGTTAAGCGCAATGCAGCAACAGGCAAGGCGCACATCGACCTTCGTGTTGCCAACCGCGACGTCCTTATCGCTGCCGGAGTGACCGCTGCTAACATCGTTACCTCACAGCATTGCTCCCGTTGTGAGCATGACCGTTTCTTCTCGGCCCGCCGCCTAGGCTCCGCCAGCGGCCGCACCTTCACCGGAATCTACCGGAAAAAACCGTAACTCAAAACAAAGATGCCCGCTCAAATCGAGTGGGCATCTTTGTTTTGTTTGTGTCAATTGTGGTTAGAGGGTGGCGTCGCTTTCCTGGAATGTGGTGGCGCGGCGCACGTCGCCGGTCTGGTAGCCGAGCTTGAACCACTTCATGCGCTGGGCGCTGGTACCGTGTGTAAAGCTCTCGGGCGAAGCATAGCCCTGTGAACGTTTCTGCAGGTAGTCGTCACCGATCTTTTGGGCACAGTCGATGGCTTCCATCAAGTCTTGGTCGCTGATGGAGTTGAAATATCTGTTCTCGTAATGTGCCCACACACCGGCGTAGAAGTCGGCCATGAGCTCCAGGCGCACACTGTATTTGTTGGCATTCGTCTGGTTAGTAGCCTGCATGCGCTGGTGCGCTTTTTCCAAAGTTCCGAGCAGGTACTCGATGTGGTGTCCTACCTCGTGTGCGATAACATAAGCCTTGGCAAGACTGGAATTGTCACCTTTTACACCGAGTTGCCTGTCCATCGTCTGGAAGAATGCCAGATCGAGATAAACTTTCTGGTCACCTGAGCAATAGAACGGACCCATGGCAGCGCTACCCTGGCCGCAAGCGGTCTGAGTGGAGCCAGTGTAAAGCACCAGAGTGGGAGGGGGATACTGCCCGATGCCATACTCATTGAAAATCTGTGACCAAACATCTTCGGTACTTGCCACGACTTGCTTTGCAAAGGTTGCTAACTCTTGCTCTTCCTGGCTGAATTCGCCCTGTTGAATGGTCTCATTCTGCATAGCCATGCCTCCAGCCTGCTGTAACACGTCGGTGATATCACCACCCATCAAGAGGGTGAGCAAACCTGCGATGATTAATCCGCCGATGCCGCCGAGACCAATCTTGGTACCGGTGCCCATCCCACGGCGATCCTCAACATTTTCGCTTTCGCGTCTTCCATCTAATCTCATAGTATAAATGCTATTTTAGTTATTAATAATCTTTGCTAAAGTGTGCAAATTTAAGAAATTTTTCAATAACACATCAAATTATCTGCTTTTTTCTTCATTTTGTAATCGATTTCGTGTCAGTTTAGCAAAAATTGGGCCAGACGATAGGGGAGTTTTCATTTTTTTTGTACTTTTGTAGTTGACACCATTAATAACCGTGCGATATGAGAAAGAAGAAGAATCTTGCGATTATCAATGATGATCCGTGGTTGGAACCCTATAGCGATGCCATCAATGGGCGTCATCAGGACGCTGTGAACAAGATTGCTGAGCTGACAGGAGGCACGGGTAATCTCGATGATTTTGCTAATGCGTATAACTATTACGGTTTGCACCGCACTGACAGCGGATGGGTATTTCGCGAGTGGGCTCCCAATGCGACCGAAATTTACCTCGTAGGCCAGTTCAACGAATGGCGTGAGTGTGCGCCTTATCGCCTGAAGCGCCTGAAAAACGGCAACTGGGAAATCAAACTTCCGAAACGTGCCATGCGTCACGGTGACCTTTACAAGTTGCGTATCCATTGGCAAGGTGGTGAAGGAGAGCGTATTCCAGCCTATGCTACCCGCGTCGTTCAGGACGAGAAGACCTATATTTTCTCGGCTCAGGTGTGGGACCCCGAAACTCCCTATGAGTTCAAGGTGAAGCACTTTGTGCCGAACACGTCACCCTTGCTGATTTATGAGTGCCACATCGGCATGGCGCAGAACCGTGAGGGCGTTGGCTCCTATGAGGAGTTCCGTCTGAACGTTCTGCCCCGCATCGTCAAGGACGGTTATAATGCCATCCAAATCATGGCCATTCAGGAGCATCCGTACTATGGCTCGTTTGGTTACCATGTTTCAAGTTTCTATGCCGCATCGTCGCGCTTCGGCACTCCCGAGGACCTGAAACGCCTCATCGATGACGCCCATGCTGCCGGACTGGCAGTCATCATGGACATTGTCCACTCCCATGCGGTGAAAAACGAGGTTGAGGGCCTGGGCTGCTTTGACGGTACGGGCGACCTGTACTTCTATGGCGATGACAAGCGCGAACATCCTGCTTGGGACTCATTGTGCTTTGACTATGGCAAAAACGCCGTGTTGAACTTCCTGCTCTCGAACTGCAAATTCTGGCTGAAGGAGTACCGCTTCGACGGTTTCCGATTTGACGGTGTGACTTCAATGCTGTATTATAGCCATGGTTTGGGACAGGCTTTCGGTAGCTATGACGATTACTACAATGGCAGTCAGGATACCAATGCCATCACCTATTTGACCCTTGCCAATGTACTAATCCACGACATCAATCCCCATGCCATCACCATTGCTGAGGAAATGAGTGGTATGCCGGGACTGGCGCGCTCGTTCAAAGACGGCGGCATCGGTTTTGACTACCGCATGGCCATGGGCATTCCTGACTATTGGATCAAGACCATCAAGGAACGCAAGGACGAGGATTGGCATCCCACTTCAATCATCTGGGAACTGACCAACCGTCGCGCTGATGAAAAGACTGTGTCCTATGCCGAGAGCCATGACCAAGCCCTTGTGGGCGACAAGACCATCATTTTCCGCCTCATCGACAAGGAGATGTACTGGCACATGATGACTGGTGACCATGATGGCACGGTGGACCGTGGCATGGCACTGCACAAGATGATTCGCTTGGTGACCGCTTCGCTCATCAATGGTGCCTATCTCAACTTCATGGGTAACGAATGGGGTCATCCCGAATGGATCGACTTCCCGCGCGAGGGTAACGGCTGGAGTTACAAGTATGCTCGCCGCCAGTGGGATCTTGTGGACCGCGAGGACCTGAAGTACCAATTCCTCAACAACTGGGACAACGACATGATACACCTCATCGGCAGTGTCAAGGGCTTTGAGTCATTGCCGGTGCGCAAACTCTGGGACAAGGACGATGATCAGGTGCTCGCCTACATGCGCGGTGACCTCGTGTTCGTTTTCAATTTCAGTCCCAACCGTTCGCATGTCGATTATCCCATTTTGGCTCCCGAAGGCGAATACGTGGGTTTATTTGACAGTGACAATGAGCGCTATGGTGGTTATGGCAACATCGACGAGGATGTGAAACACCTCACTGAACATGACGGGCTGTATGCTGCCCACCACTTGGGCTGGCTCAAGCTTTACCTGCCTGCGCGCAGTGCTCAGGTGCTGCGGTTCAAGACTCCCGTGCGCAAGCCTCGTTCGCGGACTGCAACAGCCAAGAAGAAATGATCATGCCCGTGGCGTGTGTTGCCGCGAATGTCATCGTCACGCAGTTTAGGCACGCTATTTGCACAAAGGTTCATCGCACAGAACCAATAAAGGATACATAACAAATTATCAACCAATAAAGAATTATGGAATTTCACATGATCAGGAACGGGAAACAGGAAGGTCCGTTTACCGTTGAAGAGTTGGCTCAAAAGGGCATCACCCCCGAGAGCGAAGTGTGGGCCGAAGGCATGGCCGATTGGCAGCAGGCCGGAGATGTACCCGAGCTGACTGCTGTGCTGCAACGTGCTGAGTTTGAAGCTTCTCGACAGGCAGCTCGCGCTGCCGAGAACCAGGCGACGACGGGTCAACCCTATGAGCCGTCTAGTGCGCAAGTACCCCCTCCGCCCGCACCTCGTTATGGTATCCCGACGCAGGAGCCGCCTAAAAAGAAAAGCGGCTGCACGCCGTGGCTCATCGCGGCTTTGATTCTGGCCATCCTGTTTGCCACGATGGTGTTCACCTGTCCCG
Organism: Sodaliphilus sp.; assembly: GCA_036795635.1. Classification (GTDB taxonomy): domain Bacteria; phylum Bacteroidota; class Bacteroidia; order Bacteroidales; family Muribaculaceae; genus Sodaliphilus. Next base: position 5,107 of record DAIREJ010000017.1, on the reverse strand, counting down.
ACCGCAGCGCCCATGAAAAGGCCATCCAAGAGGTGACCAAGCAGTGGGTGGGCGACAAGGTGGATGAGAACCTGAACGGCGTCACGGGTATGGGTGGCGTGATGGGCGACATCATCAACAAGATTGTCAAGCAGATCACCGGTGCCGCTACCGACATGGCTATCAGCAACTACCTTGACGTGAAGAACTATGTCGTATGCTCGGTGGGCCGCATCAGTGTGGGCGACACCAAGGACAAGATGGTTTCACTCGGTGCATTCGGTCATGTGTTCACGTTCGACAAGGAAGACTTGGAGAAGTTGTGGGCTCAAGCCATGGACGACTATGAGTCCCGCCATCAGATTACGCCTCCTGCCCAGCAACAACAGCCTCAGGGCGAGGAGAATGGTGATGAGGAAGAAGACCCCGCTGTCATCGATCCCAACGTGGTGCCCGACAGCATTATGGGCATCGAGGTGCCCGATGGCTTGGACACGATGTTCAACCAGATGGCCAACGAAGCCATCCGCATGGCTAAGGAATGGGCCAAGCAACAGATTGATCAGTTGGGCAACTGATCATCGCACTCACCACATCTAACAAGTGCCGGCAGGAAATCAACTCCTGTCGGCATTTGTTGTCATCGGCAAAAATAAGCAAGGTTTTTGTCTCCTCAATTGGGCGATTATTATTACCTTTGTCTATCATTAAAATCCAGTAGAGAATGACAAACGAGAGGTATGATTTTGACACGGTGATTGACCGCCGTGGGACAGGCAGCGTGATGTATGACATGTGCAGTGAAATGTTCGGTCGTGACGATATCCTGCCGTTGTGGGTGGCCGACATGGGCTTTGCCGCTTGCCCTGATATCACCCATGCACTTGAAGAGCGCATTGTGGGACATCCCATCTACGGCTACTCGGTTCCGCTCGAGGACTACTGGCAGTCCATTATTGACTGGCAGCGGGAGCGCAACGGTTTGGAGTTTACGCAAGATGAATGCTGTTTCATCGGTGGCATCGTTAACGGCTTCGGCCTTGCCCTCAATCATTTCTCGCGACCTGGCGACAGAGTGGTCATCCAAGAACCCGTGTATCACCCCTTCAGGAATCTGATCACTGGTAACGGCAGGATGGTGGTGAACAACGGGTTGAAACGCACTCCAGACGGCTTCTATGAGATGGACTTCGAGGGATTGGAGCGCATCATGGCTGACGAACGTCCCGCCATGATGGTGTTGTGCAACCCGCATAACCCCATCGGCATAGCGTGGCCGAAGGAAGTCCAGGCTCAGATTGCCGCTATGGCCCGCCGCTATGGCGTGGTAGTATTCAGTGATGAGATCCATGGAGACCTGGTGCTTGAAGGTCATTGTCACACTTCATTCCTCATGGTGAGCGACGATGCGCGTGCTGTGGGCGTTGTGATGGGCGCTCCCAGCAAGACGTTCAATATCGCGGGTATCGTGAGTTCGTGGTGCGTGGTGAAAAATCCCGATTTGCGCAAGCCGTTCTTCACCCGATTGAACAACAATGAGCAGTGTTCACCCAATTTTCTGTCAATGACGGCCACCCGCGCTGCCTATCGCCATGGGGCTGAGTGGTTGCGACAGTGTCTTGAGTATATTGAGGGCAACATCGATTATGTAGGGGAATATTGCTGCGAACACATTCCTGGTATCGTTGCCATCAAGCCGCAGGCCTCATTTCTGGTGTGGCTGGACTGCACAGGATTGGCTCTGGAGCATGACGCTCTCATCGACCTGTTTGTCAACAAGGCCCGCTTGGGTCTGAATGACGGTGCGATGTTCGGCAAGAGCGGCAGCGGCTTCATGCGATTGAACGTCGCTGTGCCGCGCAGTGTGCTCATCCAGGCGATGC
>DAIREJ010000017.1:0-3235 GCA_036795635.1 Sodaliphilus sp. | reverse complement strand
CGTGCGTGAAATCTGTTTATGATATGATGAAAGAATTTGTAACTGTCATTGGCGGTGTGAACATGGACATTTCGGCGAACATGACTGCGCCGTATGTTGAGTCTGACTCCATCCCAGGTCATGTGAGCATGAGTTGCGGAGGCGTGGCACGTAACATAGCCCACAACCTGCGGTTGATGGGGCATGTCGTCAAGTTTGTGAGCGTGTTCGGCGGTGACATCTTTGGCGAGATGTGCTGGTGCCACTGCGGGGAGATAGGGCTGGACTTATCACTTGCTGAGCGGCAGGCAGGGCAACGCAATGGTATCTACTTGTGTGTGAATGATATGCAGGGTGAGATGCGAGCCGCCGTTGCCGATACTGACATCATTGACCGCATTACACCCGTGTTTTTTGAAAGCCGCCTTGCCGAAATCAACCGATCGGCGCTGGTGGTTGCCGATACTAACATATCGGTTCAAGCGTTACAGTACCTCGTTGACCATTGTACTGTACCACTGTTTGTCGATGCCGTAAGCACCGCCAAGGCCACCCGTATTGTCAAGGCCTTGCAGCAGAGCCAGTACCACCATCTGTATGGCTTGAAGCTCAACCTGTTGGAGGCGCAAGCCGTCACCCATTGCGAGACCGCGCAGGATGCTGCTGCACAGCTCACGGCTATGGGTGTGCAACAGGTTTATATCACGCTGGGTGCCGACGGCGTGTATTGCAGTGACGGTACACGTCATGAGCACTTCAATGCCATTCCTACGAGAGTGATCAACACCACAGGGGCTGGCGATGCTTTTATGTCGGGCGTGGTACATGCCTTGTCGCAGCAAACTCCGTTCCCCGATTGTGCATTAACAGGCTTGAAAGCTGCTCATGCTACCTTGCTTTCCTTGAAAACCGTTAATCCTGAGATCAACAATTATTTGAGCAATTAGAAACTGTCTAGATGGTCTAGTTTTTCTAGGTATTCTAGAGCAACAAAAATAGAATCAATGAACAAGTATCTTTCCATTTCACCCGAAGTGCAGCAGGCACTTAAAGAGGGCCGCCCTGTTGTCGCCCTTGAATCGACCATCATTTCTCACGGCATGCCTTATCCCCAGAATGTGGAAACGGCGTTGAAAGTGGAGCAGACCATCCGCGAAAACGGTGCCGTGCCTGCCACTATCGCCATCATCGGCGGCAAACTCAAGGCTGGTTGCACGCCCGATGAAATCGAGTACCTGGGCAAGAAAGGCCAAGCGGTGACCAAGGCATCGCGCCGAGACCTACCTGTTCTTATCGCCCGTGGCGAGGACGGAGCCACTACTGTGACTACTACAATGATTATTGCTGCAATGGCTGGCATCCGGGTGTTTGCCACTGGCGGCATCGGCGGCGTGCACCGCGGTGCCGAGACAACGATGGATATCAGTGCCGACCTTGAGGAACTTGCCATGACGCCCGTGATGGTCATCTGCGCCGGCGCCAAGTCCATCCTTGATTTGGGGCTTACCTTGGAGTATCTTGAAACCAAAGGCGTGCCCGTCATTGGCTACGGCACGGATGAACTGCCCGCCTTCTATACCCGCCACAGTGGTTTCAAGGTGGATTACCGCATCGACACCCCCGAGGACCTGGCTGCTGTCTTCCGCGCCAAGTTAGAGATGGGCTTGCAAGGTGGTATGCTTGTTACCAACCCCATCCCCGAGGAGTATTCCATGCCCGCCGACGTCATCAACAAGGCCATCGATGAAGCAATCGCCGAAGCCAACCGCTTGGGTATCCACGGCAAGGAAACCACGCCCTTCCTGCTTGCCAAGGTGAAGGACCTCACGGGCGGTGACAGCCTTGCCAGCAACATCCAGTTGGTGCTCAACAACGCGCGCCTTGCCGCTAAGACTGCAGCCGCGTTGATGCGTTAAACATGAGGACTCAAGCATTTTTTTAGCAAAGAGGGGCAATAATCAAAGATTATTGAATACCTTTGCAAGTTGAAACAAGACGAACAAACATCAACTCTAAAATACTACGATTATGAGATGTCAACATTGCGGGCATGAAGTCCCCGAAGGATCGGCCTTTTGCAATCATTGCGGTTACCGCATGAGCAACGAGGTCAAGTGCAGTTATTGCCACGAGACGATACCAGCCAAGTCGGTGTTCTGTCCCCATTGCGGCAAGGCCGTTGACAATGCGATGAGCATTGCTCGTGAGGAGCGTCCAACCACTGCTCAGCCAGCCACCCAAGGTCAGAGCTATAACGAGCAGCGTGCCGCCCAGCGCAGGGCCAATGCGTGGAAACAGCCTGAGCCCGAGGTGGAGGAATATGAAGAAGACGATGACGACAACGATGGTAACGGTCGCTCTAATTTCACCCGCAATCTCATCATCGGCATTGTTGGACTAGCCATTCTTATCGGCTTGCTGAATATGCTAAAGCACTGTAACAGCCGTGAGAATGACCGTTTGGAGGCTCAAGGCGACAGTCTTGCCATTCTTGCCGAGAACAGTCAGGACGAGGCAGCTATCTTGAGCGCGGAGTTGAGTCGCAACAACTATACTGAGGATGGTGCCAGCATCGGTACGGCTGTGAAATTCAACAGTACCGACCCCGACACGCCTGACCGCATTGTGGGTGTGACCTACAAGAACGACGGTGACCGTCCATTCATCAAATTATACAACCTGTCGCGTGACGGCGGCAGCTGGAAGACCGAGTTGGGCCAGACCAAATACTTTGACGGTCGCAACATCAACATGGACAACTCGTCACTGATTGCCGACGCGATGTATATCCCGCGTGCTGTGAAGATTGACGGCAAGGATTACCTTTACTTCGGTTTCCTCAACCACCTCAGGGGGTCGGGCGAGGGCGGCAACGGCCGCGTGACGCTTGCACTGTATGACGTGGACGGGAAGAAACTGACCACCTTGAGTTATGATGGTAAGATCAAGTCGCGTAGCGACGGCCGCCAGTATGTCTATTGCCGTGGTCCCCTGGAGAGCACCAGCGGCAGCGAGCGCAGCTTTTTGAAGCAGGAAGCCGCCAACATCGGTGCCATCCATGTTGCCTCTCAAGATGAGATAGACGCCGAGGAAGAGGCCAAAGCCAAGGAGGAAGAAGAGAAGGCCCTCGCCGGTGAGGAAAACGCTGATGCCAAGTGGGACCACGATAACGCCGAGAACATGGACAAGCTCAAGGAAGGCGAGGAAGTGAAAATGAAGCCCACCCAGTATGACAAGCCCATCATCAACATGAAGG
>DAIREJ010000016.1:0-22531 GCA_036795635.1 Sodaliphilus sp. | reverse complement strand
GACAGTGTATGACGGCGGAAACACCAGCAACTATGTACCCATCTACGGCCTTTACGTTGATGATTTTGTAAAGGTTGAGTTAGTCATGAACGCTGATCAGCTGGAATCCATGACAGGTGCCACCATTGAGGGCCTGACATGGTATCTGTCTACTCCAGCTGCTACCAGCTGGGGCACAGCCACTTTCCAAATCTTCATGAAGGAAGTATCCGAGCCCACGATCTCAAACTTCACGGGTTTGACCGATGCCACGGTAGTGTATACAGGCACTCTCGACGGCACCCAGTCCGAGATGGTGATCAACTTTGACACGCCTTACACCTATGAAGGCGGCAATCTGCTGATTGGTGTCTATGTCATCCAAGAAGGCACCTACAAGTCTGCTACTTTCTCTGGCACGACTGTTAGCGGCGCTTCGGTGTATGCTACCAATGGTTCTTCACTGGACAACATCACCACGGGTAGCCAGCGCGACTTCGTTCCCAAGACCACGTTCAGTTATGTGCCCGGCAGTGGTGTGATCTACTACAAGCCCACCAACGTGCAGGCTAGCAACATCACGCCTAACAGCGCAGACATCACCTGGACCCCTGGTAGCGACGAAACCTCGTGGAACGTAGAGTACAAGAAGAGCGCCGATGAAGAGTGGACCGCTGCTGGTGCAGTATCGACTCCCGCTATCACGCTCGACGTGCTTGAGAACGGTACCGTCTATGACGTGCGCGTTCAGGCCGACTACGGTGATGGCAACCTGAGCTCTTGGGCAAGCGCATCGTTCACTACTACGATTTGCGATGCTGCTAACATGGGTGAGATTGCCTACACCTTGACCGACACCTATGGTGACGGCTGGAACGGCAACAAGCTCCAAATCGTTTACCACAACACTGGTGCTGTGATTGCCGAGCTCACCATGACTTCTGGCAGTTTACTTGAAGGCACCGTGAACTTGTGCTACGGCGAAGACTATGACCTCGTTTGGGTAAGTGGCAACTATGGCTATGAGACCGGCTTCACAGTTGTTGATCCCGAAGGCGAGATCATTTATGAGTTCCACGGCACTGGCGCCAGCAGTGGTCCTGTACCCACGGCTGGTGTTCTCACGACATTCCAAATCACCAAAGACCAATTCCCGAAACCCAAGCATCTCGAAGTTAGCGATATCACTGGTGCAAGCGCTGTAGCTACTTGGACTGGCGATGCCGAGAGCTATAACCTGCGCTACCGCACCGTTGCCGTTAACCATGGCACAGTCGAGGACTTCACCGGTGTTGATAATGGTGGTCTTCCCGAGGGTTGGACAACCATTGACGGTGATGGAGACGGTTATAATTGGGCTGTTTGGGTATTGGCTCTGGAAGATGGCGGCACTCAAGTTACCCTCTCTTCGAACAGCTTTGTCAATAATGTTGGCGCCCTCACTCCCGACAACTGGGTAATCACGCCTCAGAGCACATTCGGTACTCAGGTACAGTTCGACGCTTGGGGACAGGATCCCAGCTATGCTGCTGAGCACTTCCAGGTATATGTAAGCACAACTGGTACCGATGTAGCCGACTTCGCTCCTATCAGCGACGAAATCGTTACTACCGGCACTCAAACCACTTACACCTTCGACCTTGGTGAATATGCCGGTCAGACTGGTTACATCGCAATCCGTCACTTCAACTGCACCGACCAGTACATCCTGAATGTCACCAACTTCAGCATACTTGGCGAACAAGATGTTGAACCTGCAGGCGAATGGGTTGTTATGGAAGGCGTTACCAGCCCCACAACCATGGAGCCCCTCACTGTAGGCACCACCTATGAGGTTCAGGTACAGGCTGTTTATGCCGATGGCAATTCAGAGTGGACCGATCTCGTTGAGTTCACCACCCTGCCCGCCGATGCTATGCCCACCGGCCTGGAGGTAACTGATGTTGCCGCTACGACTGCCGATGTTAACTGGACTGGCATTCAGGAGGCTTACAACCTGCGTTATCGCACTCCTGCCTCGGCCGATGTTACGTTCTTCGAGAGCTTCGAGGACGGCTTCGGCGATTGGACACTTGTTGACGCTGACGGTGACGGCTACAACTGGACGCAATTCAACCCGACGACCTTCAGCAGTGGTGGCTTCCCCGCATACGACGGCAATTACGGAGCCATGTCACGCAGCTGGCTGTCCAGTGGCGCTCTCACTCCTGACAACTGGCTCATCAGCCCGCAGGTTGAGCTGGGCACCACGCTCAGGTACTACGTCGTTGATGACGGTGGCAACTATCAGGAAACCTATCGCATCTACATCTCAACCACCGACAACAACATCGAAAGCTTCGTGCCTCTGACCGATGACATGCTCTCGCCCAACTCCGCTGATTGGACCGAGGTAAACATCGACCTGAGCGCTTATGAGGGACAGATGGGCTACATCGCCTTCCGTCAGTACAATTGCACCGACCGTGACTTCATGATCATTGACGCTGTCAGCATCCTTGGCAATGAGGTTGCTGCTGGTGAGTGGGTTGAAGTTGAGAACGTAACCGCTCCTTACACCATCACCGGCCTTGCTCCCGAGACCACCTATGAGGTTGAGGTACAGGGTATCGTTGACGAGAACACCGTTACCGACTGGACCGCTCCCGTTGAGTTCACGACCGGCTCTGGCATGCGTGGTGACGTGAATGGCGACAATAAGGTTACCATGGACGACTTGACTGCCCTGATCGGCTATTTGGTAAATGGAACAGCTATCAACGAGGCGAACGCAACTGCTTGCAGCAGTGCAGATGACACCACTGCTGTTAACATGAATGACTTGACCGCCCTGATCAACTATCTGGTTTATAACCAGTGGGACAACTAATTCGTTGACAGCGATTTATTCGCTACAATGACTGAATGAAAAGAGGGGACCTGCATTGCGGGCCCCCTTTTTCATGCTCACTCAAGCACGATATCATTCCATTGGTGTCCGCAAAAAAACTTTCTATCCGTTGTAATACTTTGAACTACTGTTCTTTCAGTTTGCTTGCGATATAGCGGGCTTACTTTTTCAGGCGTGCAGGTCTCAAGACTTGCACAAGGCCGCAGGCCTTGACTTGAGGCACCCCAGAAGGTGTTTGGCTGAAGAGTTATACATATCATAGGCTTTTTTTTAAAAAATTCTTTTAATACTTTGTTTTCTTATAAAAAAATGTTATCTTTGCAGCCTAATAGCTTTTAGTACCGCATGTATAGTCATGCCTACAATATTAATTTGCTTGAATATTAATTAAATATGTGTTATTTCGTTTTATGTTTAACTTAACTGTTTATCCTATGTTCAAAAAAATTCTTTACAGTCTGGTACTGATGGCTGTAGGGTTCACAGCTTCATCCTATGCTCAGGGAGACCTGACAGTGTATGAAGGTGAAGTCACTAACTCCTATGTACCAGTTTATGGTTTTTACTGCGATGCCTTCTTGAAGGCCGAGTTCGTCATGAACTCAGACGAGCTATCCCCCATGACAGGCGGTACGATCACCGGCCTGAAATGGTATCTGAGTTCACCCGCAACTGAAGACTGGGGCGTAGCAAACTTCCAGATCTTCATGATGGAAGTAATCGATCCCACCATCGACGCCTACTATGGCATGGATAATGCTACTCTTGTGTATGAAGGACCGCTAGATGGCACCAAAGAGGTGATGAAGGTCTCTTTCACCACCCCTTACACCTATGAAGGCGGCCATCTGCTGATTGGCGTTTACAACACTGTGAAAGGCACCTACAAGAGTGCTTCTTTCTTCGGTGTGTCGGCACCCGGCGCTGCTGTTCAGGGTTACAGCTACAGCTCACTGGACGAATGCAGCCTCAACCAGCGCGACTTCGTGCCCAAGACCACCTTCTCGTTTGAGCCTGCCGGTGGTGTGGTTTACTTCAAGCCCACCAACGTTCATGCAACCGACCTGACGCCTAACAGCGCAGTCATCGCTTGGAATCCCGGTAGCAACGAGGGTGCATGGAACGTAGAGTACAGGGTTAAAGGCACCGAGGAGTGGATTGCTGCCGGCTCAGTAACCGAGCCCACAATCACTCTCGATGTTCTTGAGAACGGTACTCCCTATGAGGTTCGTGTACAGGCCGACTATGGTGATGGCAACCTGAGCGGTTGGGCAAACGGTTCATTCGCTACGCCCGCTTGCGACGAGGCTGACATGGGTGAAGTTGAGTACGTCCTCACCGACACCTATGGTGACGGCTGGAACAACAACCACCTCAAGATTTTCATTGCCGGTACCGATGTACTGATTGCCGACCTCTTCATTCCCGGACAAGTTAACGGCACGCCCAACGACAACTATGCCGAAGGCATCGTTAATCTGTGCTACGGTGTTGACTACGATCTGGTTTGGGTAGCAGGAAGCTATTCCTATGAGACCGGCTTCACGCTGACTGCCCCCGATGGAAGCATCATCTATGAATTCCAGGGCACTGGCAGCAGCAGTGGTCCCATTCCCTCTGCAGGCGTTCTCACCACCTTCCACATCAATCCCGTTACTTGCCCGCGTCCCACCGACCTCACAGCCACCAATGTCGTTTATAACGGCGTTACCCTGGCTTGGACTCCCGGTGCCGAGGAGCAAGACCTGTGGCAGGTTGCTTGCGGTGTTGGCGAATATGATCCCAACAGCGTTGAGCCCATCACCGTTAACGGCGAGCCCACCACTCAGCTCACTGGCCTTGCAGAGAACACGACCTACACGGTTTATGTTCGTTCAGTCTGCACTGCCGAGGACATGAGCATCTGGAGCAAGCCCTGCACCTTCACCACTCCGCTGCGCTTCCCGATCGCTACCGATCTCGCAATCGGCAACATCACCGCTAAGAGCGCTGAGGCTACTTGGAACGGCAATACTGAGGCCTACAACCTGCGCTATCGCCCGGTAACCAACCTGGACGAGAGCTTCGAGAATGAAGCCACTACAATGCAGTTCGTTGACTCTGACGGCGACGGCAACAGCTGGAAAATCTTGAAGATTACCGATTGGAACATGAGTGGCACTCCTCTCACCGCTGCTGAAGGCGAGTACTGCATCGTTTCTGAGTCAGTTACTATTGAAGGCGCTACCAATGTAGTTGGTGACAACTGGCTGATCAGCTCGAAGGTTAACCTTGGTGGTACGCTTTCAGTTTCGGCTGCTGACCTCGGTGCTAATTATGTCGAGAACTTCGGTGTATATGTATCGCTTGATGGCAACGAGTACACTGCACTCGGCGAGAACATCAGCACTCCTGGTGCTCTCAACGAGTGGGGCAATTATGAGTTTGACCTGAGCTCATACGCTGGTCAGAATGGCTACATCGCCATCCGTCACCAGCCCAATGGCTCAACAGGCTACATCCTCATGATCGACGCAATTAAGATCAATGGTCTTCCCGAGGGCGAATGGACTGTTCTTGAAGGTGTTACCAGCCCTGTTACCTTGGAGCCGCTCCAGCCCGGTACCGCCTATGAGGTTCAGGTACAAGGTATCTTTGAGGATGGCAACTCCGCATGGTGCGACGCTGTAACCTTCGTTACCGTTCCCGCCGATGCACTGCCCATCAACCTCCATGTAACCGATGTAACCGCCCAGACCGCTACCGCAACCTGGAATGGTTCACAGGAGGCTTACAACCTGCGCTACCGCACCGCTGCCGTTATGAATGGTTTGACCGAGGACTTCACCGGTTATGAGACTGGTGACGTGCCCACTGGCTGGACTGTTATCGACGCCGATGGCGACGGTGAGAACTGGTATGTATGGAACTTGACTCTGGACGATGGCACCGTTCAGACCACCCTTTCGTCGAACAGCTACATCAACAACTACGGTGCTCTGACTCCCGACAACTGGATCTACACGCCGCTGAGCAAACTTGGTGCTCAGGTACAGTTCGATGCATGGGGACAGGATCCCAGCTATGCTGCTGAGGTATTCCGTGTATATGCAAGCTTGGACGGCGAGAACTTCACTCCTATCAGTGAGGACATCACCGCTACCGGCGTTCAGACCACTTACACCTTCGACCTTGGCGAATTCGCCGGTCAGATGGGTTACATCGCACTCCGTCACTACAACGTGACCGACCAGTACATCCTGAATGTCACCAACTTCTACATGGCTGGTGAGGAGGATGACGTACCCGCTGGCGAATGGATCGTGGTTGAGAATGTTACCGCTCCTTACGTCATCGAGGGCCTGAATCCCGAGACCACCTATGAGGTTGAGGTACAAGGCATCGTTGAGGATGGCACCACTACCGAGTGGACCGCACCCGTTGCGTTCACCACCGGTGAGGGCGGGCCCACCGATATGTGTGCACGTCCCGAGTGCGCTTATGCTATCACCGACTTCGAGACCGTTACCGTAACCATCACCAACAACGAGCCCGATGCTACCGTTGTTTACGAGGTTTACTGCGATGGTGAGCTCATCGATGGTGGTGAATTCACTGGTGACCAGTATTCATTCACCGTTACTGGTCCTGGCTACTATGTAATTCACGCTGTAGCCACGATGCAGGGTTATCTTGACAGCCCCGACGGTGGTGTATTCTTCTGGATCATGCCCAACGATACTCCTCCCGTAGGTATCGACGAGCTCGCTAACGGCAAGCAGATTGCTAACGTACGCTACTTCAACTCACTCGGTCAGGAGATGCAGGAGGTTAACGGTGTTACCATCGTGGTTACCACCTACACCGACGGCACTACCAGCACCGCTAAGGTTCTGAAGTAACACTGATCTTGATTCGATTTTAGAATCACGATAAACTTCACGACGGGCGACCCGCAATGGGCCGCCCGTTTTGATTTGTATCCACAAGGCTACCTGTCAACTACTATTCGTGTCCGGGGAAAGTTGAGCAGGCTGATGGCCTGCACAAGGCCGCTGGCCTTGTGCAGGTCTTGCGACCTGCTAGACTGAAAAAGTAAGCCTGCTATATCGCAAAACCGTAATTCAAAGTATTACAACGGATATAGAGCTATTAACGGACATCAATGATTAACTACAAAACCAGTACAATCAGACAGTGCAATAGCAGGTCAACAAAAGCGTCATTGTTCCACGTTTCATGCAACTGCACCGAGGACGTTTTGCATGGATTTGGTGGTTTTTCAGAAAAACAGCCCAAACGCTTGCATTTTGCAATTCCAAAAGGTCAATTTCTCATCACGGAGCACTATTTTTGTGGAAAAAATCCAAAAAATAAATCTTATAGGATGCCATTTATTGTTAAAAAGTGTAAAGTTTTTCATTTCTAATTTCCATTTATTAAACATTCAGGCCTGCCGCGAGCCCCTATTATAAGGGTCTTTGCGTGGAACAATGTTTTAAAAACTCGTTTTTTGCTAAATGTTTACAAGTGTTTAAGTAGTTTGGTCGGGTTGGCAGGTTGGAGTACCTTTGCAACATCAAACCAGGGCGCACGGTCTTGAAATCGTTCTGCAAGACCTTTAACGAAGCGACTGCTTGAGCACAGCTTCCAGTCCATTAAATAATTAATTATGAGTTTTATTAAAAGTAAAATAAGTTTATCGGCATTATTCATCCTTTTAGCAATCACCTTTACAGGTTTTTCAGCCCAGGCTCAGCGTCTTGAGACGCGTCATCAGGGCACAGTTCTCGAACAGCTGGAACAAAACAGCCGCAACAACATCGTTGATCAAGTTATCAAGTATGCCTACCGTTTCCGCGGTACGCCTTACCGATATGGTGCATCTTCCCCCCGTGGCTTTGACTGCTCGGGCTTCACCAGCTATGTGTTCAAGCGCTTCGGCATAGAGCTCGACCGTTCCTCGCGCGGACAGATCAGCGACGGCGTGCGCGTCAAGAAGAATGACCTGCAGCCCGGCGACCTGGTATTCTTCCAGGGCCGTTCAGGACGTGGCGGCGTGGGTCACGTGGGCATCGTCACCAAGGTGAACGACGACAACACGTTCCACTTCATCCACTCGGCTTGCAGCAGCGGTGTCACCGAGAGCAAGAACACCGAGTCCTATTACAGCCGCCGCTATGTGGGCGCCTGCAGGGTCCTGTAAAACAAACCACATCAACTATCACAGCGTGCGTTCCTCGGCTGAGGAACGCACGCTTGTTTTTGCCTTCGGCTTTAAAAACTGAGAATGAACAAATAAAAACCGAAAACTATTCCTTACCTTTGTGGTAACCAAAACTCAACAACTATGACTTCAAGACGATTATCACTGTTGACTATACTGGCCGTCGTGGCCTTGAGATTGACGGCGGGCCACGTGCTGATTGACGGCATGCTGGAGAAATCCAACATCTATCCCGGGACGGTACACACGTTCCAGGTCTATGTGCCCGACCAGTATGACGGCAAACGGCCCGCAGCGTTGTATGTGGGGCTTGACGGCGTGCTTTGCAACGCACCCCAGGTAATGGACTCGCTCATCGCGATGAAAAAGATGCCCTGCACCATCGGCGTATTCCTGCAACCCGGCGTCATCAGGGATGCCGAAGGCACGGTGCTGCGCTACAACCGTTGCTATGAGTTCGACAGCACGACAGATTTGTTCGCCCGCTTTCTCGAGACCGAGGTCTTGCCCGTCGTGGAGCAGATGAAGACGCCCAAAGGCAAGGCCATCAGCCTGTCTAGCAAACCACAGGACCGCATGATATTCGGCTTGAGCAGCGGCGGCATCGCTTCGTTCAATGCTGCCTGGCATCGTCCCGATTTGTTCGGCAAGGTATTCACCGGTGTGGGCACCTTTGTGGCGATGCGCGGCGGCAACGACCTGCAGGCGCTGGTCAGGAAGACCGAGCCGCTGCCCCTGCGGGTCTTCATCCAGGACGGCAGCAATGATGCCTGGAACCCGCTGTTCGGCCATTGGTATGAGGGCAACCAGATGCTGGCAAGCGCCTTGCAGTTCGCGGGTTATGATGTGCAGTGTGACTGGAGCGATGGCGGGCACAACGTGAAGCGCGCTACCGAGATTTTTTCCCAAGTGATGGAATGGATGTGGCGTGACTGGCCTGCATCACCCACCATTGGCGAGACGCAGAACGACTTCCTCAATCATCTCCTGATTGGCGACCTGGGTTGGGAAAAGATGGGCAACGGCACTGACGGCAAACCCGTGACGCGTATCATCTACCCCGACCTGACCAACATCGCCATGATACCCTCGACACCCGGGAACACCGTGTGGCAATATCTGCTGCAAGACGGCCAACCCACCTGCGGCGAACCTTTCTACTGGCTCCACAACGATGACAGTCGTCCACTCAACATCCAGACCATCACCTTTGACGGCGACGGTAACCTGTGGGCTGTGACCAACATAGGTCTCCAAATCTGTGACCAGAACGGGCGCGTGCGGGCTATCCTGCGGCTGCCGCAGGGCATCGATTCGGCTACCGAAGTCGAAATCAGTGGCGGATATGTGTGGGTCCACACTCCCACCGCCAACTGGCGCCGCCACCTCAATGTCACTTCGCCCATCCTGGGCATCCGTCCCCAGAGCCAGGGACAGGGATAGTTAGGAGTTAGAAGTTAGGAGTTAGGAGTTAGAAGTTTTTATGCAATCCTACCACTAAAAACTCTTAACAAGGGACAGAGCGTGAAAAAATGTATTATCTTTGTCGTTTATATAACAGTAATTAAAGGCTTGTGACTCATGATGCAGAACAGTAACATATCACCCGAGATGGAAGACCGCATGATTGATGAGGCCTACCAGAACCTGCTAAACATCTATCTGTCAAGCAACCACCGCAAGAAGGTGGAGATCATTGACAGTGCATATAAGTTCGCACGCGAAGCCCACAAGGGCATCCGCCGCCGTTCGGGCGAGCCCTACATCATGCACCCCATCGCCGTGGCCACCATCGTGGCACAAGAAATCGGGTTGGGGTCCACAAGTATCAGCGCGGCGCTGCTGCACGATGTCGTAGAGGACACCGACTACACCGTCGAGGACATTGAAGCGCAATTCGGCAAGAAAATCGCACGCATCGTTGACGGTTTGACCAAGATTTCGGGCGGCATCTTCGGCGACCAGGCGTCAGTGCAGGCCGAGAACTTCCGCAAGTTGCTGCTCACCATCGGCGAGGACATCCGCGTGGTGCTCATCAAGATGGCCGACCGCCTGCACAACATGCGCACGCTGTCCTCCATGCCCCCCAACAAACAGTACAAAATTGCTGGGGAAACGCTCTACATCTACGCCCCGCTGGCTCACCGTCTGGGCCTGTATGCCATCAAGACTGAACTGGAGGACTTGAGTTTCAAATACAACCACCCGCACGAATATCAGCGCATCAGCCAACTGATTGAATCCAGCGAGGAACAGCGCAACGAGCTGTTCGCCCGCTTCTCGGCCCCCATCCGCGAGCGTCTGGACAACATGGGGCTGACCTATGATTTCAACGTCCGCGTGAAGTCGTGTTACTCCATCTGGAACAAGATGCAGACCAAGCATATCCCCTTCGAGGAAGTGTATGACCTGTATGCGGCACGCATCATCTTTGATTGCGACGAGACCAAGGCAAAACGCATCTGCTGGAACATCTACAACGAAATCACCGAGGTCTATCCCAAACATCCCGACCGCGTGCGCGACTGGCTCACGACGCCCAAAGTCAACCATTACCAGGCGCTGCATGTCACCGTCATGGGTCCCGACGGCAACTGGGTAGAGGTGCAGATACGCAGCCGCAAGATGGACGAGATTGCCGAACGCGGATTTGCGGCACACTGGAAATACAAGATCGGCGAGAGCGAGGAAGAAGTGGAACTCACCCAGTGGATTGCCACCCTGACCGACATTCTGAAGGATCCCGAGCCCAATGCCCTGGACTTCATGGACATGGTGAAGATGAACCTGTTTGCCAGCGAGGTGCTCGTGTTCACCCCCAAAGGCGAGGCTATCAAGCTCCCCAAGGATGCCACCGTGCTGGACCTGGCTTTCACACTGCACACCGACCTGGGCGCGCACTGCATCGCCGCCAAGGTCAACCATGCGCTCGTCCCCAACACGCAACGCCTCAAGAGCGGTGACCAGGTGGAAATCATCACCAGCAACGCCGAGTCGGCAAAAGCCGAATGGGACAAATTCGTGGTCACCGTTAAGGGCAAGCGGCGTCTGGCCGCCGTCCTGCGCCACCAACGGCGCATCATCATCGACAAGGGTGAGAAGATGTTCATGGACTTCCTCAAGGAGCACAACATGGAGTTCAGCAACGATGTCCTCTCGCGGGCCATCAGTTACCAGCATGTGGGCAACAAGGAGGAATTGTACTACATGATCGGCAACGAGGAAATACGCCTCAACGAGGATATGGTCAAGAAGGAAAAAGGCGAGCGCATGAACTGGCTGCGCCGCAATTTCTTCAAGAACAAGGGCGAGGACAAGCCCAAGGAGGCGACCGGCGAGAAAAAGCAGGCCATCAACACCAAGGAGGTTTACTACCTCAAGACCATTGACGGTAAGAGCAATTACATTATTGCCACCTGCTGCAATCCCATTCCCGGTGACGACGTGGTGGGGTTCTTGAGCGATTCGGGCGAGGTGATTGTACACAAAATGGACTGCAAAACCCTGGCACGCCTCAAGGCCAGCTACGGCTCTAAACTGCTGCAGACCGAATGGGAAAACCACCACGACCGTTTCCTGGCACGCATCCACATCGAGGGCATCGACCAGAAGGGAATTCTGCAGGACATCGTGAAGATTATCTCCACCACCATGTCCATCAACATGAAACAGATGCACGTCACTGCCGACCAGGGCGTCTTCAAGTGCGACCTGGAAGTCCTCATCAGCGACACCAAGCACGTCAACAACCTGTGCCAGCGCATCAAGAAACTCAAGAGCGTGAACAGTGCCACCCGCGTGAACTGATCAACAACAACCCGATACTAACGACCAATAGGCTATCACAGCATGAAAGATAAAAAGAAAAAAAACAACCTGATCGTCATCACCCTGCTTGTGTTGTCGATTATCTTGATATCAACAGCGCTTTTCTTCAGTCGCGAAGAAAACAGGACCTTTAGCTTTGAGGTGGGAAAGCCCTGGCTGCATCCCCGCCTGGAAGCCAATTTCCAATTCGACATTGAGCTTGATGAAGCCACACGCAAGCACATCACCGACAGCGTGAACCAGAACTTTGCCAAGATCTACACCCTTGACCGCAAGAAGGGTGAGCAACAACTGGCCCTGCTGTATAAGGAAAGTGCAGCTCATGTCGGCGGTCAGGCGCTGCTATTGGCAGTGAAGAAACTCTATGAAGACGGCATCGTGGACAACGATGCGGCCAACGACATCCGCGCCGGCAAACAGCTGCGTTTCCTTGTGGGCAACAACCAGTTGCAAGTGGTGGACACCCGCAACATGCGCACGGTGGCACAAGCCTATGCCTACCTCACCGACTCCCTCGCCGGCCAACCCTATCTGCAAGAGGCCATCAAGGCGGTGGACGTCAGCCGTTTCCTAGTCCCCAACATGAAGCTTGACGAGGCTGAGAACGAGAAATGGATGGGCGAGGACCTGCGCAATGCCCTGCGTTCACCTGGCACCGTCCAGGCCGGCGAAGCCATCATCACCCGAGGCGAAATCGTCACGCCGAAAAAGGCATCGGCCATCGAGAGCTACCAGAACGAAATCGCGCGGCGCAACAAGCAGCGCAACGTTGATGAGATGATCAGCCTGCTGGGACAGATCCTGATTGTCGCCACCATGATGCTGGCGTTCTACTATTTCATGAAACGGTTGCGCAATCAGGTGTTCACCAACACGCGCCGCATGGTGTTCCTCATCACATTCATCACCGTCTTCGTCATCGCGGTCTTCCTGTGCGTCAGGTTCAAATATGCTCTGCTCTACGTCATTCCGTTCGGACTTGTACCTGTCATCGTGTCGTCGTTCTTCGATGACCACACCTCGTTCTTTGTCCACATCGTCACGGTGCTCATCTGCTCGCTTATCGCCAGCAGCCACCAGGCCGAATTCATCATCATGCAGTTCCTGGCTGGTATCATCGCCATCGTGTCGGTCAAGGAGTTGACCAAGCGCACGCAGCTCGTGCGCTGCGCCGCCTTCATCTTCCTGGCCTACTGCATCACCTACATTGCCATGACCTTGATTACCGAGGGTGATTTCCACAGCCTGGACAAATACTACTTCGGCTACTTCCTCATCAACTGTGTGATTCTGTCGTTCGCTTTCCTGATTATCCCCATTGTCGAGAAAGCCTTTGGCTTCACCTCGTCGATGACGTTGCTCGAGCTGGCCGACATCAACAACCCGCTGTTGCGCCAACTTTCCAGCCACTGTCCCGGCACTTTCCAACACTCGCTGCAGGTAGCCAACCTGGCTGGTGAGGCAGCGCTGGAGATCGGCGCCAACATGCAGCTGGCGCGTGCAGGTGCCTTGTATCATGACATCGGCAAAATCAAGAATCCCGCCTTCTTCACCGAGAACCAGATCGGCGAGAATCCCCACGACCACCTCATCCTGCCTCAGGACAGTGCCAAAATCGTCATCGAGCACGTTGCCAACGGCCTGAAACTCGCCGAGGACGCCGACCTGCCCAAGGTCATCAAGGACCTGATAGCGCAGCATCATGGCAAGGGCATCACCCGCTACTTCTACTACAAGGCCCGCGAGGCACACCCCGACGAAGAAGTGGATCCCACACCCTTTACCTATCCCGGTCCCAATCCGCAGACCAAGGAGGCCGCCATCCTGATGATGGCCGACGCCTGTGAAGCGGCAACCAAGAGTTTGAGTGACCACAGCGAGGAAGCCATTGCCGCGATGGTGAACAAAATCATCGACAGCCAGGTCGCCGACGGCCTGTTACGCGAGACGCCCATCAGTTTCCGTGACGTGGAGAAAGTAAAGAAACTGTTTGTCGAGCGTTTGCGCACCGCCTATCATGTGCGTGTCTCCTACCCCGACCAGCTCAAGAGTCCGCAACTCGAGGAGGCAACGCCACAACCCGACGGCAACCAAGCCTGATCGCCTCTCGTGACGCAATTAGTAGGTGCCAGGGCAATAAACAAGGCATTTTTCTTGTTATATATAGTGTAAGACATTAACCACTCATGGTAATACAGACCATATTATTCGTCATGGGCCTCATCTGCCTCGCCATCGCGTTGGCATTGGTGCTGTGGCCCAAATGGAATGCTGCGGTGCCCGCTTTTGCAGGGCTGTTGCTGCTGCACTTCAGCTATCACATTGCTGTCCGCCCGATGACGTTCGTCTTCTGGGGCATCGCCACGATGCTCACGGTGGGATTGTTTTATCTCTCTCCTAAAGGCGAACCCGATGGCCACCGCTCAAGCAACCTTTACATCGGCTTCACAGCGATGGCGGGTGGTCTGTTAGGCATTCTGCTCGCGCCGCGCGTCATGGTGCTGGGCGTCGTCCTGGGTGCCGCCATGGGACAACTGGCCTACAGCCGCACGCCGGCCGGCAAGTGGATGTTGGAACCGTCTTCGCAGTTCTGGCGTTATTTCGCCGCCAAGAGCCTGCCCGCCATCGTAGCGGTCTCCATCGTGTGCATCGCCATCATGGGAATGGTGATTGATTAGTCTTCAGGGAATACAACCGAACACTGACAAATGAAAAGAATGAAACGACTCAACAAATATCTGTTCCTGCTCGTCATGGTTTTCTCCATGGCGATATCTGTTTGGGCCCGAGGAGCACAAGAAGTGCCGCAACGCATCGAGCCTGGCAAGTTCGCTATCAAGAAGGTCGATTTTGACCATATCAAAGAAGTCATCGAGAACCCCAAGAGCATCTATTACTACCCCAAGCTCATGAAATCCTACAACAGCGATGACACCACCCTCTCGATCGAAGCCTGGCGCAATTTCTATTACGGTTACACCTTCCAGGAGGATTATAATCCTTTCCGTGAGTCGGTTTACAGCAATGTCGTCGAGCAACTCTACTACAAGCAGCCACACTCACGCGCCGAGTGTGACAGCATCGAGAAATATGCCGAGAAGTCGCTTAACGACAACATGTTCGACTTGAACCAGATGAACTTCTACATCTACGTCCTCAAGGAGAAGAAGAAACATACCCGAGCCGCCGTCTGTCAGTACAGGCTTGACCGTCTCATCGCCGCCATCATGTCCAGCGGCAGGGGAACCAAGGAGGAACCCTGGGTGGTCATCGCCCCCGAGCACGAGTACAACATCATCAATTTCCTGGGATTCGTCGCAACCGACCACGAGACCCTAGATGGAGGCATCGACTACATCAAGGTCGAACCCGTCGCTGGCAAGAGTGCCGAGGGCTTCTACTTCGACATCTCACGCATGATGCAGATTGCCGCCCTCAAATTCCCGGACATGACTGACGCTGACGATTCACAATAAAACAGACTACAAACAAGCAATGAAGCATTTGCCGCTGTCACGGTCACGCCAAGGCGAGTCCCGAAAAAGCAAATGCCGTTATTTTGTAGCCTGTTTTGATGCTGTATTGCGTCTGTCCTCAGAACTCTCAGAATAATCAGTTGTTGATTATTTGAACGGTGAAGGTATAGAAAAATCAGCAGTTTTTTTTAATTGTGCCGCATTATCGGATTTTTGAAGTATCTTTGCAGTCTAAAACCACTTAGTCTTATGATGAAAGAAAACTTTATCAAGATCTATGAGCGCAGTTTCATCGACAACTGGGAACTGCCCGCATTGACCGACTATAACACTGGTGAGCGCCTGACCTACGGCGACTTTGCCCGCAACATCGCACGTCTGCACCTGTTGTTCGAGTCCTGCGGCGTGAAGCAGGGCGACCGCATCGCCCTCATCGGCAAGAACATCCCTAACTGGGTAACCGTCTTTATGGGCACCATGACCTATGGTGCCGTTATTGTGCCCATCCTGCAGGAGTTCAACCCCGCCGACGCACAGCACATCATCAACCACAGCGAGGCGACGATGCTGTTCATCAGCAAGTCGATCTGGGAGAACCTGGAGTTTGACAAGATGCCGCGCGTGCGCGCCGTCTTCCAGCTCGAGGACATGAAGCTGCTGGCCCAGGCCGATGATGAAAAAGCCGATGTCGCCCTCAACACTCTTGACGACAAGTTCAACGAACTCCACCCCAACGGCTTCTACCGCAACGACATCCACTATGCCGAGGTGCCTAATGAGGCATTGGTCGAAATCAACTACACGTCGGGAACGACAGGCTTCAGCAAGGGTGTGATGCTCACCGCCAACAACCTAGCGGGCAATGTGGTCTATGGAATCAATTCGGGTCTGCACTTCAAGGGCTCGCGCGACTTGGCATTCCTGCCGCTGGCCCATGCCTTCGGTTGTGCGTTCGACATGCTCACCCCGCTGGCCGTGGGTGGCCACATCACACTGCTGGGCCGCATCCCCTCGCCCAAGATTCTGGTTAAGGCCATGGCCGAGGTTAAACCCAACGTTGTCTTCACCGTGCCCCTGGTTCTAGAGAAGATCTACAGCAAGATGATTGTGCCCATGATCAGCAGGGGCGCCCTGCGCTGGGCGCTGGCAGTGCCCTATCTGGACAAGCGCATCTACGGCCAAATCCGCAACAAGTTGATCGAGGCCTTCGGCGGCGAGTTTGAGGAGGTCATTGTGGGTGGTGCACCGTTCAACGCCGAGGTCGAGGATTTCCTGTACAAAATCAAGTTCCCGTTCACTGTGGGCTACGGCATGACCGAGTGCGGCCCGCTGGTGAGCCATGCCCCCTGGCGCGAGTTTGTGCCGCACAGCGCGGGACGCATCCTGCCCGGTATCATGGAATGTAAGATCCTGAGTGATGACCCCGAAAACATCCCTGGCGAAATCTGCGTGCGCGGCGAGAACGTCATGCAAGGCTACTTCCACAACAGCGACGCCACCGAGAAAGTGCTGCACGAGGACGGATGGCTCCACACCGGTGACATGGGTACCCTGAATGCCGACGGCACATTATTTATAAGGGGGCGTCTCAAAACCATGCTGCTCAGCTCCAGCGGACAGAACATCTACCCCGAGGAGATTGAAGCCAAGTTGAACAACATGCTCTATGTGAGCGAGAGCCTCGTGGTCATGCGCGAGGGCAAACTTGTAGCACTCGTCTATCCCGACTATGACGCAATGGACCAGTTGGGCGTTACCCGCGACAAGCTCGAGGGGCTCATGGAGGAGATCCGCAACGAGCTGAACAAACTGGTGGCCCCATATGAGCGCATCGCCAAGATCCAGCTGATGGCGACCGAGTTTGACAAAACGCCCAAGCGCAGCATCAAGCGTTACCTCTACAGCAACTGATTTCAACACAAAAAAGAGGTGTAAGAAATCATATACACTTCCTTAACAAGATTTAACAGATGTCACAATTGCGGCATCTGTTGTTTTATACTGCTCATAATCAATAAAATATAATAAGATTTAGAGGAATTACCGTAAAACTCATTTAAATATTATTGCAAAAAAAACCGCAAAAACGTTTGCAGGTTATTTTTTTGTAGTACCTTTGCACCGTTTTTGAAGAAAGAAAATTAATTGATTGTTTTATTTATTTAAAATTACAAAGAAATGAAGAAGTTAGTTTTGGCTCTTGCCGTTATCGCTAGCGTTAGCATGATTTCCTGCACCAACAATGCCGAGCAGGCTACCGAGGCTGCTGCTGAGGAGACCGTTGAGGCTGTTGAGGCTACCACCGACACCGTTGCTGCTACTGTTGACAGCGCTGCTGTTGTTGCTGAGGAAGCTGCTGCTCCCGCTGCTGAGGAGGCACCCGCTGAGGAGCCCGCTAAGTAAGCAAGAGCTCTTACAACGAGAAAGTTTGAAGCTGTTCCCGCCGTTAGGCCCGAGCAGCTTTTGCATTTTCTATACCCACCCTACCGAATAACAGTTCACCCTATAGACGCTATAGTTGCTATAGTATCTATAGGGTGAACTGTTTTTATCAGGGAGAGACCTGCAGCGGTTTACAGGTTGTCTTTCTCGATATCCTTGAAATAGCGGTAGGTGCTCACCTTGAGCTCATCGACGGCAGCCTCGTCGGCAATGATGACAGCATGGGGATGCATCTGCAGAGCACTCAAGGTGCACATGTGCGACACTCCGCCCTCAATGGCCTGCTGCAGGGCGCGAGCCTTGCCGTGGCCGTTGACGATGATCATCACCTCACGAGCATCCATCACTGTGCCGACGCCCACGGTGAGTGCAGTCTTGGGCACCTTGTTCAGGTCGCCGTCAAAGAAACGGCTGTTGGCGATGATGGTGTCCTGGGTGAGCGTCTTCTGGCGCGTACGGGATGTGAGTGACGAACCAGGCTCGTTGAAGGCGATGTGCCCATCGGGGCCCACGCCACCCATGAACAGGTCGATGCCGCCGGCTGCCTGGATGCGAGCCTCATAGTCGGCGCACTCTTTCACCAGGTCGGGGGCGTTACCGTTAAGAATATTGACGTTCTCGGGTTTGATGTCGATGTGTGAGAAGAAATTGTTCCACATGAAGGAGTGGTAACTCTCGGGGTGTTCCTCGGGCAGGTTGCAATACTCGTCCATGTTGAAGGTGATGACGTTCTGGAATGATACCTTGCCAGCCTTGTTCATGGCGATGAGCTCGCGGTACATGCCCAGTGGTGAACTACCGGTGGGACATCCCAGTTTGAAAGGTTTCTCAGGCGTGGGATTGGCTGCATTGATGCGTCCTGCCACGAAGTTGGCTGCCCACTTTGACACTTTCTCGTAATCCGGTTCAATGATAAGTCTCATAAGTCTTGATTTTGATTAGATTTATTTTTAGCATGGCAAAGTTACGCCATTTCTGCGAAAACTCCATAAAAAAATGCAACTTTCGCTCACAGTGGCTCGCGCAAGACAGGCAGCGTCCCAACTATAGCAAATAAATTTGCTATTGTGTTCGAGTTGCACTATCTTTGCACCCAAATTTATCGAAACAAACCAAATGGATCAAAAGAGACCCCTCATCCTCATCAGCAACGATGACGGCTACAACTACAACGGCATCCAGTCGCTCATCAAGGTGGCACGCACGATGGCCGACGTGTTTGTCGTCGCTCCCGCCGTGCACCAGAGCGGCAAGTCGAGCGCCATCACGTTTGTCAATCCCGTGCGCACGACACTGTTGAAACAGGAGCCGGGCCTCACGGTCTATCTGGCGACCGGCACTCCAGCCGACTGCGTGAAACTTGCGCTGAGCCAACTCATGGCCGACCGCATGCCCGACCTCGTGCTTGCCGGCATCAACCACGGCTACAACAGCGGACTGAACACGCTCTACAGCGGCACGATGGCCTGCGTCTTTGAAGGCATCCTGCATGGCGTGCCCTCGGTGGCCTTCTCCTATGGCGACTACAGCGCCGATGCCGACACCAGCGTGTGCGAGCCCATCGTCAAACATGTGACCGAGCGGGTGCTCAAGGGCGGGCTACCCAAGGATGTGTGCCTGAACGTGAACATTCCCAAGGTGGAGGGCGACTTCAAGGGCATGAAAGTGACCACGGGTGACATGGGCCGCTGGGTCAACGAGTGGGAGCACCGCGTGGACCCCACGGGCCGCGACTACTACTGGCTGACGGGAGAGTTTGAGATTGCCGACAAGGACGAAGGCCTGACTGACTACTACTGGCTCAATCGCGGCTATGTCACCGTCACGCCGACCCATGTGGACCAGACCGATTTCGCATCAATGGCAGCCATCAGCGATTTGCTGCTCTAAAACAACCAAGACAATTACACATTAATATAATAAAGAGGACAATGGAACGAAAAGTAAGAGTGCGCTTTGCGCCATCACCCACAGGACCGCTGCACATTGGCGGCGTGCGCACAGCACTGTATAACTACCTGTTTGCCCGTCAGCACGGCGGCGACATGATTCTGCGCATCGAGGACACCGACAGTACACGCTTTGTGCCTGGCGCCGAAGAATATATCAACGAAGCCCTGCATTGGCTGGGCATCAGCATCGACGAGGGCGTGCGCGAGGGCGGCAACTACGGGCCTTACAAGCAGAGCGAGCGCCGCGACCTGTACCGCAAGTACACACAGCAACTCGTGGATGCAGGCAAGGCCTACTATGCCTTTGACACCCCCGAGGAGCTCGAGGCCAAACGCCAGGAAATCAAGAATTTCCAATACGACGCACACACGCGAGGCATGATGCGCAACTCGCTGTCATTGCCCACCGAGGAGGTCAAAGCCCTCATGGACAAGGGTGAGAAATGGGTGGTGCGCTTCCGCATCGATCCCGACCAGGACGTCGTGGTCCATGACCTGCTGCGCGGCGACGTGACCATCAACTCATCGATTCTCGACGACAAGGTGCTCTACAAGAGCGCCGATGACCTGCCCACCTACCACCTTGCCAACATCGTCGACGACCACCTCATGGAGGTGTCTCACGTCATCCGCGGCGAGGAATGGCTGCCCAGCGCACCCTTGCATGTGCTGTTGTATCAAGCCTTTGGCTGGGAAGACACCATGCCCGCATTCGTCCACTTGCCCCTGCTGCTCAAGCCCGACGGCAAGGGCAAACTGAGCAAGCGCGACGGCGACCGTCTGGGATTCCCCGTGTTCCCGCTGGATTGGAACGACCCCAAGAGCGGCGAACGTTCCAGCGGCTACCGCGAGGCAGGTTATCTGCCCCAAGCCGTGGTCAACTTCCTCGCCCTGCTGGGTTGGAACCCCGGTGACGACCGCGAAATTTTCTCGATGGATGAACTCATCAAGGAATTCAGCATCGACCACTGCTCGCGCAAGGGTGCAAAATTCGACTTCGAGAAGGCCAAGTGGTTCAACCACGAGTACCTGATGAACATGGACGACAGGGAACTGGCAGAACTGTTCAAGCCTGTGCTGGAGGCACATGGCGTGAATGTCGCCGACTACAGTGACGAGTACATCACGCGCGTCGTGTCGCTGGTCAAGAGCCGCGCCAACTTTGTGGGCGACCTGTGGGACCAGGCCTGTTTCTTCTTTGTGCGCCCCACGTCCTACAGCGAGAAGGACATCCGCAAACGTTGGAAGCCCGAGACACCCGAGCTGATGCGCCAACTGGCCGCCCTGCTCGAAACCACCGACATGAACGACGCCCAAGCCTGTGAAAACATGGTCATGGACTGGATTGACAAGGGTGGTTTCCACAAGGGCAACGTGATGAACGCATTCCGCCTGACCGTCGTCGGCGAATGCCGCGGCCCGCACATGTTCGACATCACACAACTGCTGGGCCGCGAGGAAACCCTTGCACGGCTCAACGCCGGCATCCAGAACATCCACTTGCCCGCCGATGCGTAATTGGCTGATTGCCATACTATTCTTGTTGACAGCCATTCTCCCTCTTGCTGCCCAAGAGGTGGAATGGAGCGTTGACGCGAGCATACTGCTCAACAACCGTGAGGGCGGTGACAACTTCACGCCCGACGAGACAATCATGTTCACCCGCCTGGCGCCAGAACTGGGCATCTCGATGCACGATGGCGAGCACCAACTCAAGGGTGGCGTCGTGTGGTACCAGCCGATGATTGACGACCTGAGCGGGTACAAGGTATTGCCCACGCTCTACTACCGCTATAACCGTCCCGACGGATGGCACGTTACCGCGGGCCTCATGCCGCGTTCTCTCATGGTGCAGCGCATGCCGCGTTACCTGTGGAGCGATTCGCTTGGCTATTGCCAGCCCAACATGAAGGGAATCATGGCACAGCTGATCAAGCCGTCAGGGTATGCCGAGTTGGCTGTGGACTGGCGACAGATGCAGACCGAGCGACAGCGTGAAGCCTTCACCGCCTTGCTCAACACCGACTGGCGTGTAGCCGGCCCACTGAGGGCTGTGGGACATGTGCAGTACAACCATCTGGCAAAGTCAAGCCTTAAGATCGAGGGTGAGCACGTCAATGACGATTTGATTATCAATCCCATGCTGGCCATCGACCTGTCACACCGCACGGCGCTTGACTCCCTGCGGTTTGACGCTGGGACCGTCATCGCCATTGAACGCGACCGCAGTGAAGAGCGTTGGCGCAACCGTGCCGGATTCACCGCCACGGCTACTGCCCGCTGGCGATGGATCCAACTCGACGAAACACTGTTCCTCGGCAAGGACCTGATGCCGCTGTATCCCAAATTCGGCAGCCAGCTCAACTTGGGAGATCCCTACTACCGGAACCGCGCCTACAGCCGCACCGATGCCATTTTCCACGTCGTGAGCAACCGCTTTGTGAACCTGACAGGGTCGCTGATATTTCACGCATCAAGCGGTCGTTCCGGATTCTGGCAGCAGGTGACCTGCCGCTTCTACATCGACAACCGCGTGTGGAAGCGTCGTCACGACCGCGACTGGCTCAGGAGTGGATGCCTCAACCCACTCTATTGACAACAAAGCCACGGATGACAGCCTCCCTCAAGTCTCAAAAAGGCTTTTTGGTCCCTGAAATTGACAACATCGCTAAAACCACGTTTTTACAAAAATAAACACGAAAAACGTTGAATATTAGCGGAATTTGATATACCTTTGTGGCGCTTTAACGAAAATTTC
>DAIREJ010000015.1:7324-22941 GCA_036795635.1 Sodaliphilus sp. | reverse complement strand
GTGCCCACGGGGTAGTTGAACTTCTCACCGCCCATAGCAGCACGAATCATCTCTACCGACAGGTAAGCCGGACTCTGGAACGAGCTGCGGCCGCGCAGCTTGATGATTTGTGCACCGCCCAGGGTGACTTCACGCTTCATGTGCTCCCACTCCTCGCGGGGGAACTCTTCGGTACCCATGATGTCGATCAACTTGCGTCCTGCAATCTCGACATGGCTGCCGAACACTGCCATCTGCTCACCATGGCCGCCGTAGGTGGCACAGCCGGTGATCTCGCTACGCATCACGCCGAACCTCTTGGCCAATGCGCTCTGCAGGCGCGTGGTGTCAAGGGCTGCAAGGGTGGTCACCTGGCTGGGCTTCAAGCCGCTGTACAACAAGGTCACCAGACCCGTCAGGTCGGCGGGGTTGAAGATGATAACCACGTGCTTCACGTCGGGGCAGTACCTCTTGATGTCCATACCAAGCTCCTCGGCAATCTTGCAGTTTCCTGCCAACAGATCCTCGCGGGTCATACCATCCTTGCGGGGAGCGCCACCGCTCGAAATGATGTATTTAGCATCGGTAAAGGCTTCCTTAACATCGGTGGTGGCAACGATATTCACGTCGCCGAAACCGCTCTGGCGCATTTCCTCGGCCACGCCCTCTGGCGAGAACACGTCATAGAGGCAGATGTTTGTTGTCAAGCCCATCATCAGGGCCGTCTGTACCATGTTTGAGCCAATCATGCCGGCAGCGCCGACGATGACCAATTTGTCGTTAGTTAAAGCCATTTTCTTATCTGTTTTAAGTTGTTCTAAATTGTCACTTTGAAATTTTACCACTGCAAAATTACTCATTTCTGGGCAACACAGCAAGCAAAAAGACAGCAAATAATGATTAATTATTGTGAAACAGGCTTCACAGCTGTGTTTTGTCACCGGGCAGCGGAGGGGGTGTCGGACCCGTTCCAGGCAGGGGTGGAGGCACCCTGCGAGCTTCATCAAGGCCCTGCATCGTGTGGATGCGCTGCATCGTGCGCGTGTACACCCACCAGATGAGCAACACAAACAGTCCGTTGATCAACACCGACAACGCAGGGAAGATGCCGTCGCTGAAGGCCAACGCGTCATACACCCAGTGTATCACAATGGGTACCGCCAGCACACACACCGCCGTGAGGCGCGAGCGGTCGCCAAAGTGGACCTTGCTGTAGAAATAGCCCATGGCACAGGCGATGGCGAAATGGGCGGGAACAGCGGTCAAACCACGCATCACACCCGTCATCACCCAGTCCTCGCTCTGCAGCAGATAGAGGACATTCTCGGTAGCAGCGAAGCCCAGTCCCACGCAAGCCGCATACACGATGCCGTCGAGGTACTCGTCATAGTAAGGGTTCTTGCGCAGGAAAAGCCACAACATGAGCAGTTTGGCCGACTCCTCGGGCAGGGCGGCGGCAAACAGAGCCGTGGATACAGCGCCCGTGAAGGAGCCCAAGTCATAGGTGAACAGTCCGATGATTTTCAGCAATTCGACAATCACCAGCGTGACAAATGTCGAGCCGACGCCATAAAGAAATGCCTTATACAGCATCCTGAGCGGCTCGGGACGCACCGCGTCCTTGCGATAGATCCACCAGCCGAGCACCAGGGCCGGAATCAACGCTGTTGCAATAACTATAAGTATCATAATTCTATCATTCTATTTCAAACTACAAAGATAATCATTCTTTTGCATTTCATCGAAATACTGCTCCGAAAAAACACATCCCATTCCTACAAAGAATCGAACACGGATACCAAGAACAGAACAGTTCGCGTTATTGCAGTAAAAAAAATGCAGGGTTGTGCTTTTTGACATGGTGAAGGAAAAGGAGCGGGTTGTACTTTTGCAACGTCGAGAAAAATACGACACAACCAAAACGATAAAACACACGAGAACATGAAGACAATGAGTAATGAAGAACACACCCGCGTGTTGCGTGCCGCTTATCAGGCATGGATGAACGCGGCGGGCTTGCGCCAGTCAAGGCTGCGCAACAAGCGGTTTACCTATGGCGACCAGTGGGGCGACCTGGTGCGGGACCACCAAGGCCGCGTGATGACCGAGGGCGAGCACCTCGCCAACCAGGGATGCGAGAGCATCACCAACAACCTCATCCGCAAGATGGTGAAGACCATAGTGGGCCGCTTTCGCTCGCAGTACATACAACATGAGAAAAGCGGTGACACAGCACTAGCTCAAGCGGCGCAAGCCAACGAGTTGGACGAGATTGACAGCCGCGCCCTGGAGGAGTTTTTGATTTCGGGATGCTGTTTCCAGCGCGTGGAGCCCGCCCACGAGCCCGGCAAGGACGAGCAGGTGAAAGTGGAGAACGTGAACATGACGCGCATGTTCCTGAACACGATGAATGACACCCGCTGCTGGGACTGTGAACTCATCGGACAGCTGCATGACCTGAACATTGCCCAGCTGCTGCGCCGCGTGGCAGGCAACAACCCGCGCAAGGCTGCTTGGGTGAGGCGCCTCTACACCGACGGCGCCGAGAGCCGCCAGGCCGACTTCACCACCCGCATCGGTGCCGACTCGCAAATCGGGACAGGTTTCTGGAACGCCCCCGACGGCAAATGCCGCGCCATCGAAGTGTGGACGCTCGAGAGCCGTGAGGTGATTGTGTGCCACAACCGGCACGAGGGCACGCTCACGGTGGAGGACGCCACCAGCGGCCATCGCCTGAAAAACCGCCCCGACGTGAGCACCCGCTGGGACATCGCCACCGTGTGGCACTGCCGCTGGTTCAGCCCGATGGGCGACCTGCTGCAGGAGTACGATTCGCCCTGGACCCACGGCAGCCATCCGTTTGTGATGAAGCTGTATCCGCTCACCGACGGGGAGGTGCATGCCGTGGTCGAGGACATCATCGATACCCAAAAACACGTCAACCGCATGATTTCGCTGCTGGACCAGGTGATGCGCAACAGCGCCAAGGGTGTGCTGCTATTCCCCGAGACCGCCCTACCCGATGGATGGACCTGGGAGGATGCCCGCCGCTGCTGGTCAAGCGCCAACGGCCTGCTGCCCTACAATCCCCGCTACGGCGAAGCCAAACCCGAGCAGATCAGCGTCAACAACAGCAACATCGGCGCCTATCAGATGATTGAGCTGCAGATGAAGCTGTTTGAGGAAATCAGCGGCGTGAGCGGAGCCTTGCAGGGGAAGGCCACCAACGTGGACAGCGCAGGCCTGTACCAGCTGCAGAGCGAGAATGCCAATATCGCACTGACGGACGTGTATGAAACCTTCGAGGCCTTCCGCCGTCAACGCGACAAGAAAGTCAAGTCATTAATTCACCCTTAAAGCGCTTAAGGACAATAAAATCAAAACAAAATGCCATGAATGAAGAAATGAAAACTGAACAACAAGCGGCGACTCCTGAGGTCACACCACCTCCTTTTCGCCCCAATGAAGAAACGCAGGTCATACCCGACCTGCCTTCGGAGCCCACCCTGGGTGACCGCATCGCCGAGATGGGCCTTGATGAGCCCACGAGCAGCCGAATGAGCGAACTGACAACGGGTCTAGACAGCCAGACGGTATCGCCCGACCTGCTCACCACCCTCGCCCGCGGCATCACCCACGACGAGGACGTGCAGAACGCCGACGCAGCGGGCTACCTGCGCGGCCGCAACGAGAAAATCGAGACCATGCTGCACCCGCAGCCTCAAGACGAGGACGAGACCCAAGCCACGCCCGTCTTTCCCCGCTACTGCCGCCGCAGCATCTGGGATTGAGGATTCAAGTCCTGTCGGACTTGAAGAGAAGCGGGGAGAGAGGAGCGAGGAGCGACTCCACTCCACCCTTCGTCTTCCCTTCCCCCTACTCCGTCCTCGCTCCCCCCTACTCACTACTCACTACTCGGTGGGCAACGCCCGCCAAATTATTAATCTTTAATTATTTTTATACCATGAAGTACAGTTTTTTATTGAAGGCGCTGCGCTGGATGCGCAAGCACCGCAAGTTGGTCCTGTTTGTGATCACGATGATCCTGATTGCTATCCTCGCCTCGTGTCTCACCGGCGGCAATGCCGCCACCCTGGCCGTGGGCATGCTCATAGCCGGTGTCGAGGACGGCAAGCATGTGGTTGACGGACCGCTCACCACCGACCTCAGCCGCGAGGGGTCACCCGACCTGCTGCTCAACGAGATTGACCAGCAAATCGTGAAAATCCGCCCGATGTCAACGCCCATCGACCAGATTTCGCGCTATGCGGGCAGCAAGCATGCGAGCAGCATGACCGTCGATTACTACAGCGTGGACACCAAGCCCACGAACACGACGCTCGCCGCCGATGTTGAGGCCGTAGTGACCGCCACCGGCGACGGTGCGCCCACTGCCATAATCAACACCAACAACAATGACATGTTTGACGCCACCGACACCATCCTGGTGCAGAGCAATCCCGGCTATGATGCTGACGGCGTCACCGAGAGCGCCCAAGACCTGATGCTATACGTGTTGAGCCGCGACGCCAACGGCATCACCGTCATGGCAGTGAACGGCCCCACCGTGAACGGCGTCGCCAACTGCATCCCCTTCATCCAGGAGGAGACCACGCTCGTGAGGATGGGACGTGCCGCCAGCGAGCTGGACGTGCAGTCGCCGCAGTTCGAGGCCCTGCCCAAGAAGAGCCGCAACCTGTGCCAGATCTTCAAGATGCAGGTCGAGCAGTCCACGCTGCAGCGCCTGGCCAACAAGGAGGTGGGCTGGACGATGAGCGACCAGGAGGAAGCCGCCGTCTATGACATGCGACTGGGCATGGAGAAGAGTTACCTCTTCGGCGTGGCGCGCCAGATGTGGGATCCCATCAAGAAGGAGTATATCTTCTTCACCGGCGGCATCTGGGGCCAGGCGGGCAAGTCCTTCTTCCTGGAGTCAACCACCGAGATCAACGCCGACGTGATGATTGAACTGATGCGTCAAGCCTTCACCGGCAACGCAGGCAGCAAGCGCAAAATCCTGATTGGCGGCAGCGGACTCATCAGCCGCATCAGCAAGCTCGACTATACCCGCGTCATCACTGCCGGTCAGCATGTCTCAAAATGGGGTATCGACTTCACTGAGGTCAGGTCGAAATTTGGTTGCCTGTACCTGCTGCTGAGCGAGGTGTTTGACGAGATGGGGATGACCCACCAGGGCATCATCATCGACCCCGAGTACCTGCAGAAGTACACGCACATCCCCTTCAGTACCGAGCAGCTCAACCTCAAGAAGAGCGGTGTGCGCAACGTTGACGCCCTGGTGATGACCGAGGCCTCGTGCCTTGTGCTGCGCTATCCCAAGGCCCACATGCGCATCGAGAGCCGATGAGACACTTCACCTTGAAAGAGCTCACGCGCTCGGAGACAGCCCAGCGGCTAGGCATCGACAACACGCCCCCAGCGAGCGCAGTGACAGCGCTGCACGCCCTGGTGGACAATGTGCTTGACCCGCTGCGTGATGCCTGGGGCGGGCCCATCAGGGTGAACAGTGGCTACCGCTGCCCAGAGTTGAACAAGGCCGTTGGCGGCACGCCCACAAGTCAGCACCAGCGCGGCGAGGCCGCCGACATCACCGTGGGCTCACGCGCCGGCAATCGCCGCCTGCTGGCCATGATCAAGCGCCTCGACCTGCCCGTTGACCAGTGCATCGACGAGAAAGGCTGCCGATGGATTCACGTCAGCCACCGCCCGGGCCGCAACCGCCACCTGTACATGAAATTCTGAATCATCAGCCACGCCAATAAAAGGATCGCGCTACCACACGAGAAATTTAACAACTTATTTCGTTTTGATTTCTCACGACAGGTAGTGAGCGATCCTTTTTTCGTCTAAAGGATAGGTTTTTCGGTTTGCAGTTTGTTACTAATGAGTTTTTATGTAAATTTGCCGCATCAACCTTTATACCATTACCCAGATGAAGAAAATATTTCTTACGATGATGTTCTTTGCTGCCGCGCTCACACTCGTGGCACAAACGCAACAGGGCTATGTGAAGACCCCTGGACGATTGGACAGTAAAGGAAAAGTAATTGCCGGACAGCGGCTTTCAGGAGTAACAATTCAGATACATGGACGAACGGCCGTGGTGAGCGGCACTGACGGCACGTTCTCCTTCCCCATTAGCTCTTGTAAATTCCTGATACAGAGCATAAAGAAGCACGGTTATGCGCTTGTTGATCCTGAAGCTATCTCACGACATTACACCTACTCGAGTAATCCGCTCATTTTGGTCATGGACACCCCTAGTCAACAGACGGCCAACAAACTTGCTAACGAGCGAAAAATCCGCCGCACATTGCAGAGCCAGTTGCAGGCAAAAGAAGATGAAATCGAGGCGCTAAAAGAAGAAAACAAGATTACTCAAGAAGAATATCAAAAGAAGTTGCAGCAACTTTACGCCGATCAGGAGAACAACGAGAAGCTCATCAGTGACATGGCAGAGCGCTATTCTCAGATGGACTTTGACCAAATGGATGAATTCAACCTGCGCATCAGCGACTGCATCCTTAACGGTCTCTTGACCGAAGCCGACTCGCTACTACGCTCCAAAGGTGACATCAATGACCGAATTGCCAAGCTCAATCAGCATCACGAGGCTAACGAACACGCCCAATCTACACTTGACAATAGCAAGGCCATGGAACAAAAAAACCGTGATGACATCGCACAGGACTGCTATAACTTCTTCCAGAAGTTCCTTATGGATCACCAGAACGACTCAGCCGCCCACTACCTTGTGCTCCGTGCTGCCCTTGACTCCACTGAACTTGAGTGGCAATTACAAGCAGGTTATTTTATTGAAGAGTATTTGGCCAACTATGACTTGGCTCTGAAGTACTATCAACAATGCTTAAGACAAGGACAAGCACAATACGGAGAAGACAGTGAATGGACGGCCACAGCCTATAACAATATCGGTGGGATTTATGACAGGCTAGCCAATTATACCATGGCGCTGGAGTACAATCAAAAGGCGCTCAACATTCGTGAGCAGATACTGGGAACGAATCATCCTGATGTCGCTACCTGCTACAACGATATTGGCTTAATTCATTATAACAAAGGTGATTACAACCAAGCTTTGGAATACTACTTTAAAGCACTAGATATACAAGAGCAGGTGCTGGGAATGAATCACCCCGAGGTCGCCACAACCTACTGTAATATCGGCGGAGCTTATTTCGACCTCGGAGACTATGCTATGTCTCTAGAATATAGCCAAAAGGCGTCAGAGATCCGCAAACAAGTGCTTGGTGAAGACCACCCCGATGTAGCCAACTCCTATAACAACATCGGCATGACTTTAGAGGAACATGGTGACCTCACCATGGCATTGACATATTATCAGAAGGCACTTGACATCCGTGAGCGAGTGCTGGGAAAAAGTCACCCAGATGTCGCTACCAGCTACAACAATATCGGTTTGCTTTACGAGAGCCTTGAAGACAAAGCAAAAGCTTTCGAATTCCTCCAGAAGTCTCTTGATATTCGTGAGCGGGTGCTAGGAACAAATCACCCCACCGTCGCCACGTCCTACAACAACATCGCTTTGAGTTACCATAACCAAGGAGACATTGACAATGCTCTGAAATACTACATGAAAGCGCTTGACATCCGTGAGCGGGTACTGGGAACGAATCACCCCGATGTTGCTATATCTTACAGCAATATCGGCGCACTGTATCATAGTAAGAAAGAATATACTAAGGCTTTGGAATACTGCCAAAAAGCGCTCAGTATCAGAGAGCAACTTTTGGGCACCAATCATCCGAGCACTGCCAACTCCTATAACAACGTCGGCATGATTTATCGCAGCCAAGGTGACTACGCTAAAGCATTAGAATACTACTTGAAGACTCTTGATATTCGTGAGAAGGTGCTAAGCCCCGACCACATTGATATCGGCACAACCTATATCAACATCGGGGTAGCATATCAGTTCATGGACGAATTTGCCTCTGCTATAGAGTTCTACAAGAAAGCACTCGACAACCGTGAGCGAGTATTTGGATCAAATCGCCCTGATGTCGCACGGTTATACAATAACATTGCCGTTGCTTATTCTAAGTTAGGCGACCAAGACAAGTCAATAGAGAATCAACTGAAGGCTTTAGATATCTGTGTGAAGGTCTATGGATCAGACCATCCCAATGTTGCCAATTCCTATAACAACATTGGCGCGTCATATAACAAACGTGGTGACTATGTCAAAGCGCAAGAGTATATTCAACAAGCAATTGATATCTGTTTGCGAGAGTCGGGAACAGATCAAGCAATTGTCGCCAGTTGCTATAACAACATGGCCACATCATATTATCACCTTAACAACTATGTCAAGGCATTGGAGTTTTTCCAAAAAGCACTTGACATCTATGAGCAAACATTGGGTGATAAGCATCCCAACACGATCAAAGCCAAAGAACATATTGACGAACTGAATAAAGTCATTGGACAATAAAGAGTGTTAGCTGTTGATAGTTAACAGACTTCCCTAACTCATAGAACCTAAAGTTCGTTCTTTGCGTTAAATTTTGCGAAATATTTTAGGGATTGGGGGGATGGATTTGCTCATCTTAAAAAAAAGAAGTAATTTTGCGCGCTTAATGCGCAAAAAAGACTGACAGATGATCAAGAGATTGACACTCATAGTGGCGATGGCCTGCCTGATGATGGGCTGCGGCGAGTACAACAAGGTGATGAAGAGCACTGACCTTGAGTACAAGTATGCCTATGCCAAAAAGGCGTTTGAAAACAAGCGCTACGCCCAGGCCTACACCATCCTTACCGATCTGGTGCCCGTGTTCCGCGGCACGCCCTATGCCGAGGAGTCTCTCTATCTGTTGGCGTTAAGCTATTATGAGAATCAGGACTACATCAGTGCCGGTTCCTATTTCAAGCAGTATTACCAGCGCTACCCGCGCGGCGAGTATGCCGAGCTGGCTCGTTTCTATGCGGGCTACGGCTTCTATCTTGACTCGCCCGACTCCCAGTTGGACCAGACCGAGACCATCCGCGCAATGGAGGAATTACAGGCCTTCCTGGACTACTTCCCCAAGAGCGACAAGGTCGCCATCGCGCAATCGGCAGTGTTTGAGCTACAGGACAAACTCGTGCTCAAGGAACTGCAGAACGCAACGCTCTACTACAACCTGGGCAACTACATGGGCAACAACTATGAGAGCGCTGTCATCACCGCGCAAAACGCCATCAAGTCCTACCCCTACAGTAAGTACAAAGAGGAGCTGGAGATGCTGGTGCTGCGTGCCCGCTACAAAGAGGCCAGCGAGAGCGTCGAGGAGAGGAAGATGGAGCGCTTCCGCACGGTCATCGACGAGTACTACTCGTTCATCAACGACTATCCCGAGAGCAAGATGCGCAAGGAAGCCGACAACATCTTCAAGATTGCCAACAAATTTGTCAACGGCAATTAACCAACCACCGCAAATCATAATCATCACATATATTAGTTAGACATGGATTACAAGAAGACTAACGCACCTCTCACCACTACAGTGCATGACATCATTGAGATGGCAGAGCCCACTGGCAACATCTATGAGACCGTTTGCATCATCAGCAAGCGCGCTAACCAAATTGCCGCCGAGATGAAGTCCGACCTCGAGAAGAAACTGGCTGAGTTCGCCACGATGAACGACAACCTGGAGGAAATCAGCGAGAACCGTGAGCAGATAGAAATCTCGAAATACTACGAGAAGCTACCCAAGCCCACGCTCATAGCGACCCAGGAATATCTAGAGGACAAACTCGCCTTCAGAAACCTCGCAAAAGAAAAGGAAGAATTTTAAGATTAACGGCGCCGATTGGCGCCGTTAATCGGTGTATGGGTGTATATTAGCGGGGCCTTGTGGCCCCGCTAATTGTTGTGTATGGATTGTTTTGCACTATTTAGGTGCAAAACGGGAGTAACTGCATTGATTACTGCAACTGCTTTTTCTTCGCTTTGTGTAAACCGTTCAGCAACTTGGAAGTTGATTGAATGAGTGGCTTTATTTGCTTGAAATCATCTTCTGTTATATATCCTAAATCTACGGCAATCTGAAGCTGACAATACACTACCATAAGTGACCCGAAAGCATTTTCAATAAAATGAATCGTTTCCTTCACCGCGATTCGGCTGACACCTTCTGCGATATTTGATGGAACAGAAATAATTGCCCGTCGCAGCTGGTCACAAAGCCCATAACGCTCTTCAGCAGGGAATTTCCTAAGTAGCTTGTAGACCGCCACAACCAATTGCCTTGATTGTTACCATGTCTCTAATTTCTCAAATTGATAAATCTTATCTATATTACACTTATTCTTTATCTATATACACGCGGGCGCCAGCCCGCAAATACACCAATACTTCACTCCAGTCTTGCGGCGGAGAGCGTGAAAATAGAGACTTTTACTTCGGGGATATGCAGGAGTTCAGAGGCGCAGACGGTGAGGGTGGAACCAGTGGTGATGACGTCATCGACCAAAAGGATGTGTTGGCCGGCCAGTTGGTCGGTTTTGTTTTTTAAGGCGTAGTTGCCTTGGATGTTCTGCCACCGCTCCAGGGCACCTTTATGCGTCTGTGTGGCATGGGGACGCACGGCCTTCAAGGCCTCGACACAGGGGACGTTGAGGGCATCGGCGATGCCTCGGGCTAGGTATTCGCTCTGGTTGTAGCCACGGTGGGCGAGTTTACTGCGATGTAGCGGCACGGCGGTGACCACATCAATGCCGTCAAAGAAACGGCTTTCCGTCATATCGGTCACAGCACGTGCTGCTAGCCATCGACCCATGGCGGGGATTCCGCGGTACTTGATGTCATGCAGAATCGCGGCATAGGGCGATTCTTTCTCATAAAAGAAGTAGGCTGTGGCACGCTCTATAGGAACCTTGCCCGCAAAGAGTTGTTCCATGGCATTGAATTCCACATCCTCATATCTTGTGCGAGGCATCGCTGCCAGACACGTGCGGCACAGCCATCGCTCGTCACCGTCAAGCGCCTTTCCGCAGACGGGACAGATGCGCGGCATCGCCACATCGGCTGCCGCTCCCAGCCATTGTCTAATCCTCTTCAGCATCGATGGCAGTCACTTGCTTAACACACTGGCTGACGATTTCCGTTTCAAAGCCGCGAGAGACGGCAAAGCGCATCATCGCCGCCCATGCTGCGCGAGGCTCCCGATCCTTGACGGTGCGCCACTTGGAACGCAGCAGTTCCACGAGACGCTGACGGTATTGCTCATCGCCAATGACAGTCATTGCGTCGGCAATGACGTCGGCGGGGATTTCCTTCATCCGCAACTGATGGGCGATTTTGACTTTTCCCCACCCGTTGAAGGCAAAACGGTCCTTGACAAAGGCACGGGCATAGCGTTGCACGTTGATGAAATCCTGCTCGGCGAGTTGGCGCAGCACATCGGTAACATCAGCAGCACCCAAACCCCAGCTGCGCAGTTTAGCCCGCACATCGGCAGGAGCCTGTTCACAGCGGGCACACAATGCCGAGGCGCGGTTCATTGCCTGCTGAGCGGTCAACGGTTTCTTGGGATTATTCATCGGTAACGGCAAGGAATCTCTTCAGGTCGTCAAGACGCTGCAAGGCCTCTTCCCTGCCCTGCTGATAGACGCGGTTCATCTCGGCAGCGTCATGGGTGGTGCGGCTCACGTCCAGGGGCTTCAGCGGCCTGAAAACGAAGGCATTGCCCTTGCGTTCCTGCTCGCGCACCTGTTGCAACTGCATGTTGTAGTGCGCCGGGCGTTTCTTGAGAGCTTCAACCACCTTGGGGTACTTGCGCAACAAGAGCTTCATGAGCCACAGGCCGTGCTCGGCAGTCTTTCGGTATCCCTCCTCGCGGGTGAGGATAACAACATTGCGCTCGTAACCCTTGTTCATCATGAACTCCAGTGGAATGGAATCGGCCAAACCGCCGTCGAGCAGCATACGTCCACCCACCTCGACAGGCTGGGCAACCACCGGCATCGACGCCGAGGCCCTGATCCACTCAAAGAATTCACTGTCCACATGGGTGAGACGCTGATAGATGCCCTCGCCCGTGTTGACATCGAAGCACACGGCATAGCATTCCATGGGCGTATCCTCGAACACGTTGTAGTCGAACACGTCGTAGTGGGTGGGCACCAGTTTGTAGGCGAAATAGGCATTGTAGTAGTTACCGGTCTTCAACAGCGAGCGGATGCCGCTGTAGCGTTTGTCGCGCGCAAAGCGCACGTTGTAGCGCAGCGCACGCCCTGCCTGCCGTGACTTGTAGTTGCAGCCGAACGCGATGCCCGCCGACACGCCGACCATGCCGTCCAGATAGATGCGGTGCTCCATGAGCACATCCAAGATGCCACAGGTGTACATACCGCGCATGCCGCCGCCTTCCAGCACCATGCCAATTTTGCCATTTGCCATTTTTCTTGCGATTGTTTGGTTTTCAGACTGCAAAAATAACGAAAAGTTTTGGTTTTGTGCACTTTTTGACCTATCTTTGCCTGCAACTAACACTATTCAATCGCTTAAAACAGATACCTCAATGAAAAATCTCAAAAAATTTTTGCTGACATTAGCACTGCTGACGCTTTCGCTGACAGCCGCAGCCAATTCCCAGCGCGGCGATGTCAATAGCGACGGCAAGGTGAACATGGATGACTTGACCGCCATGATCAACTACCTGGTGATGAATGACACGACATGCTTTTCTCTGGAAGGTGCTGACGTAGACCACAGTGGCTTAATTGGCATGGATGACCTGACCCTTATGATCAACTACCTGGTCATGAACACTTGGGGAGATGAGCCCCTTGTACATACCGA
The DNA here is from genome assembly GCA_036795635.1 of Sodaliphilus sp. Taxonomy (GTDB): domain Bacteria; phylum Bacteroidota; class Bacteroidia; order Bacteroidales; family Muribaculaceae; genus Sodaliphilus. The sequence goes on along the minus strand of DAIREJ010000015.1, from coordinate 10,109 downwards.
AGTCATTACCGTGAATGGCGTGTCGTTCACGATGGTGTATGTCGAACCCGGCACATTTACCATGGGCGCCACCGACGAGCAACTTGACGACGCACAGCCCGACGAGTACCCTGCCCACGAAGTGACCCTCACATTCGATTACTACATCGCCCAGACCGAGGTGACACGCGAACTGTGGAACGCTGTGATGGGCGAAAAACACGGCATGGTGAACGGTGACCTTCAATGCCCCATCACCAAAGTGACACGGATTGACTGTGCCATATTTGCCGATTACCTCACGCAGATGACCGGCAGAGTCTTCCGTATGCCCACCGAGGCTGAGTGGGAGTATGCCGCTCGTGGCGGCAAGTTCAGCAAAGGCTACAAATATGCTGGCAGCAACGACGCAAGCGAGGTGGCATGGTATACCGACGGACCAGGTGCAGGTCTCCATCCCGTTGGCCTCAAGGCTGCTAACGAGTTGGGGCTGTATGACATGAGCGGAAATGCCGCCGAATGGTGCCAGGACTGGTATGTCCCCTATTACGGTGAGCCAGAGATCAATCCCATCGGTCCTGAATCGGGCCAGTTCAATGTGTATCGCGGTGGCGGCTACTTACAGCCAGCCTCGCAGTGTCGCGTGGCATCACGCAGCAACCTCGACCCCCACAAGGGCATCGAAGACCTAGGCTTGCGCCTCGTCATGAATCCATAACGCCAACCAATTGTTCCCTAATCCTCATTCCTCGGCGGTGAATAGTTCACCGCCAGTTTTGGTTGTGTTAACAACATTTTTGAATTTTTCTTGGAGGGATTATATCAATAACCGCGGGATTTTTTTTAATTTCGCACCCAATTAGTACCTTTAGCTACCAAAATGAAAAGATTAGATACTCTTCTTGCCGAGAAACTGCTGCAAATCAATGCAATCAAGTTACAGCCCGACAGTCCGTTTGCTTGGGCAACTGGCTGGCAATCACCTATTTATACAGACCTACGCATGACGCTATCCTACCCCGAGGTGCGTAACCTCATCAAGGTGGAAATGGCCAGGCTCATCATGGAGAACTTTGGCGATGCACAGGTCATCGCCGCCATCGCCACCGGTGCCATCGCTCATGGCGCCCTGGTGGCCGACTCGCTGGCGCTGCCGATGGTGTATGTGCGCTCAACGCCCAAGGACCACGGTCTGGAAAACCTCATCGAGGGCGACATCAAGCCCGGACAGAAGGTGGTGCTCATCGAGGACCAACTGTCGACAGGCAACAACTGCATGAAGTGTCTGAACACCGTACGCGACGCCGGTGGCATTGTCCTGGGCGTTGTGGTCATCTATGACTACCGTTTCTCACAGGCCGAGAAACTGCTGAAACGTGCCAAACTGCCCACCATCACACTCACCAACTTTGAGACGATGCTTGATGTGGCAACCGAAAACGGCACACTCAATCAAACCGATGCCGACACCCTGCAGCAGTGGCACAACGACCCCGAGTCGTGGACTCCTGCCGTTAACGACTCCATTGACTGAGTATATAGCATGTGACTAAGTACTAAAAACAGGGACTTTAACAAAATGGAATCATTCAAGAGCAATCCCCGCACCATCGCCTGCGACGCCGCGACCATCTATAGCAAACTTACCAATCCGTCACTCATCAAGCAACTGATTGACGCCCACAGCGACCACATCGACGAAACGGCACGCGAACACCTCGACACCGTAAGGTTCAGCGACGACGCCATCGCCATCCAGTCGCCCATGGGCGAGGTCACCCTGTCGCTGGACCGTGAGTCTAGCATCGAGGGCGAACGCATCGTCTATACCGCCTCGTCGTCACCCGTGCCCATTAACATGGTCATCAACCTGGATCCTCAACCCGATGACACCACGATGAGCACTGCCGAGCTGCAACTCAAACTGCCGTTCTTCATGCGCAAGATAGTGGAAGGGCAACTGCAAGAAGGCGCAAACCGTTTCGGCGAGTTGCTCTCCCTCATTCCCTTCGACAAACTATAACCAAAAGATCATAAAGATATGAAACGCTATTTATCGATAATGCTCGTCGCTGTGTTGCTGTCGGGCTTGATGTCACATGCCTGGGCCTATGGCATGCCTAAACGGGAATTCCGCTCGGCATGGATTGCCACAGTGTGGTGTCTTGACTGGCCCTCACAGGGTGCGGGTGCTACCAAGCAGAAGCAGCAGATGGACCGTCTTCTCGACTCGCTGCAGGTCAACAATTTCAATGCGGTCAACTTCCAGGTGCGATCGATGTGTGACGCGATGTACCAGTCGAGCATCGAGCCGTGGTCGAGTTACTTGACCGGTACCCGTGGCGCTGACCCCGGCTTCGACCCCCTGCAGTATGTCGTGGAAGGTTGCCACAAGCGCGGCATGGAGTGTCATGCTTGGGTGAACCCCTACCGTTGGAGCACGGGCACCAACTGGAACACGCCTTATGACCAGGAACTTAAGAATGACGGCTGGCTGCTCACCTACGGCTCCACTATTATCCTTGACCCAGGCCAGCAACGCACCATCGACCGCATAGTGGCGGTGTGTCATGAAATTATCTCGAACTATGACGTGGACGGCATTCTCTATGACGACTACTTCTATCCCAGCGGCATTCCTGCCGATGCCAGTGCCGAAGACTACGGTGAGTGGCAGGCCTCGGGCACATCGCTCTCGTTTGGCGACTGGCGCCGCGACAACGTCAACCGCATGGTGCAGGCCGTCTATGACATGATTCAGGAGACGCGTCCCGAGGTTCGTTACGGCATCTCGCCCGCAGGTGTT
>DAIREJ010000015.1:0-7272 GCA_036795635.1 Sodaliphilus sp. | reverse complement strand
GGCAGCGACTGGCAGTATAACGGTATCTTCAGCGACCCGTTGGCATGGCTCGAAGCGCAGAGCATCGACTACATCTCACCTCAGGTCTATTGGCCATTTGGACACAGCACCAACGACTACGGCCTGATTTCGGGATGGTGGGGGCAAATCGCTGAACATTTTGGCCGCCAGGTCTATATTTCCTCATCAATTTCGGGCTTGACCGGTTCATCGACAGCGGTGCAGTACAAAGAATATGCCGACGAGGTGGAGTTCAACCGCACATCATCGGTTGACGGCAACCCCGGCGCCATCTTCTACTCGTGCAAGTACCTGTATGCCATCAGCAGCAACCCGCTGGGGCATTACCTCAAGAACACCGTGTTCACCAAGCCCGCCTTGCCACCCACGATGACGTGGAAACACGGCTACGATCCCGGCGTGGTGCAGAACCTGGAACGCACGGGCAACAGCATCAGTTGGGAGGGCTATGACAACGTGCGCTACACGGTCTATGCGTTCCCCATGACGATGAATACCACCACCTTCACGGGACAGGTTGAGTACCTGCTAGGCATGTCCTATGAAACAGAATATGAGATTCCCGAACAATATCAACAGGGCTACCAGTTCGCCGTGTGCGTGCTCGACCGTTTGGGCTATGAGTGGGAACCCGCCTTCCTGAGTGCGGAACTGGACCAACTCCCCAACCCTGTGCTTATCAGCCCTGCCGACGGCGCGACCGTTGATGCCCCCTTCTATTTCACCTGGCATCCGGTGCTCAACGCGACCAGTTTCATGGTCGAAATAGCCACCAGTCCTGAATTCAGCACCGTGCTGGAGCGCGCCACTGTCACTGAAAACGAGGCCAGCGTGCTGCAATTCACAAAACTCACTCACGGCCAAGTGCATTACTGGCGCGTACAGTCCTGCTCAGACAGTTGCTACAGCGGAGTGAGCGAGGTGCGTGCTTTCACGCCCATGCTGCTGACCATCACCTCGCCCACCGATGGCAGTGAAGACCTAGAAGTGCCCGTAACCGCCACCTGGTACACCTGTGGCAGCGATGAGCCAGCCACCGTGCAACTGGCCAGCGACGACACATTCTCGAAAGAGTCCCTGATTCACATCGACACATCAACCACCGGGTCGACAATCATCCCCGAGGAGTTCTTGGAGCCCGGCAACACCTACTTCCTGCGTGTCATCCTCACCGTTGACGACAATACGATGATTAGCAATGTGGTGCGTTTCTCAGTGGCTCATGCTGCAGCCCACTTCACGCAACCCGTTGACGGCGGCACGCTCTATACCGGACAGCACATTGCCCTCAAGCCGCAGCAGTGGGCAACGTCCTATGTCGTCGAAGTGTCGAGCAAAGAGAGCACTTGGGGCCGCACACGCTTTATCGAGACGCTCAAGGACGGTGCATACGAAACCAGCCAGCCAGCCGAGGAAATCAAGGTTGACGGAAAACTTCTGGAAGACGGTAAGACTTACTATGCCCGCTGCAAGACTAGTTATCTGGACTTTGACGGCAACAGCCACACGACAGCCTACGGACCTGTGATCAGTTTCACCTATAGCACATCAGCGCCGCCTACTTCGGGCGACGTGAACGGCGATGGTGAAATCAACATTGCTGACGTTAATGCTGTCATCAGCATGATTTTGGGAGGCAATCCCCTTCCCGCAGGTGACGTGAACGATGACGGCGAGGTAAACATTGCCGACGTCAATGCCGTCATCAACATCATTTTGTCTTAACAGAACAGGAAACATGCAAGGCGATTGCCTTGCACTATTGAGACATCCTACCTCACGCGGGCAGGGTGTCTTTTCTTACCAGTGAGGAGTATGACAAGAGAGGCAAAGAGACCGTAATAGACAGCGTCACCTGGCAGAGAGACGAAATTAGCTAGAAGTAATGAGGCAACACCGACTGGCATCGACAGCAAGACTCGGTTGGGACTGAAACGACCTGGCATCCACAACGCCAAACACATCGGGAAAAGTATTGCGACGGCCCTCAAGCCCAACGACAGGAAGCCCAAGTCGTTAATGAATGTGCTGCGGAACAGCAAGGTAGCGATAACGGCCGCCGTTAGGATAGCCACGATAGACAACCGCGTCTGCGACAACTGCGACAATGGTGATGACGTCATGCCCATGCGCCGCTTGAAGTTGCCATACACGTCACGCACCAGAATGGTGGCTGCACCCAACGACAAGCCACTGCCGCACCCCAAAATGTTGATGAGCATGGTGCCCAGCATCAGTCCACCCAACCATGCTGGCAAGTGTTTAAGGATGAAGGCCGGGAACGCTTGAGCCGAATTTTCAATGACGCCGATCCCAGCAGGTAAAGTCTCACCGGCAGTCTGCAACGCCTTGAGTTCATCGGCAGTGACATAGTGGCCGCGCATATAGATGCCCACAAGCGTGCAGGCGGCACCGATGATGGGCATGAACAAGGCACACAGCATTGCGCCGTTACGTGCCTTGGGTGTCGAAGCTGCCGACCAGATGCACTGGGCATAACTCTGGGTACACACCACACCCAGAATGAGCGACAAGCAACCGCCCAAATCTTTGAAGATGCCACGGGCAAAGGGACTTCCGTATCGGTGATGAATGCTTTCGACATCGGTCAAACCATTGAATTGCACCAACGACGGAGACTGATAGACCGCGTCCACGCCGTCACGCAGGCCCGACAAACCACCAGCGAAGCGCCAGACCACAATTCCCGCAGCCAATGAGCAAAGATAGAGCAACACAAGTTTGACAATGCCGCCCATCCCGGCACTGCGAATGCCGCCGAAAAGGACCATGAGCATGATGAGCACAGCACCCAGGATGGAAGCCCACACCGTCGACATGCCGAACAGGCTCCCAATCATCGCCGACGACGAGAGCACCTGGGACATGATGCTGATAAAAATGCCGATGAGAAAGAGGATTGATCCCACGGTCTCGGCTTTGCGGCCATATTCGCGACTCACCACCTCGAGCAACGTCGTGCAACCGCTGCGACGCAAGGGACCCGCATAAAGCAGACCCAGCACCAGGGCACCCAGTCCTGCACCGATGGTGAACCACCATGCCGACAATCCGTAACAGAACGCCAGTTGCGCCGTACCGATTGTAGACTGTCCGCCAGCCAATGTGCCCAACATCGCCCCGCACACCATCCAACTGCCCGAATTACCCCCGGTGATGAAGGTGCGCGCGTCCTTGACCCTGCGACCTGACCACCAACTGATAACCAGCAATAGTGCGACAGTCGCCACGACTCCTGCAAGATGTACCCACGATATCATTGATTCTCTCTTAACAACCGAAAACTGTAAACTGCGATTTTCGGAGTGCAAAATTAGTGCAAGCCCGAGACATATAAAAAGAATTGATTCTATTTTATGTTCATTACTGCTGAAGGCATAATTTACAGCAACCCATAAACCAAACAATAATGCATATTTTTGCTTTTATTGAAGAGATAACATACCATAACAAATCATACTATAGCCATGGTTTAGGTTAATTATTCTAAAAACAGAGGGCCTTTTCATTATAATCACACATTATTTTTACTACTTTTGGAGTTATAATGAAAAATCAAAACCCACAGGAGTTATGAAAAAGTATATTCTTTACACCCTTTTAACTGCATTATTAGCTATGGCATTTCCATTTCACACATCTGGAAACGTGAAGCAAATTGACTTCAACTACCCGCAAGACGTGAGTAAAGAAGCACTCGCCGACCTGGACAAAGCGATGAAGGCTGGTGACGGACAAGAGACTGTGAATGCGCTGGTGCGTTACAGCATCGCACAGAGCGGTATCTCCCAAGAAAACATGCCCAAAATCATCGACCAGATCGAGACGGTGATCAAAAAAGAAAAACAGCCACACGTCCGTGCGCTGCTCAACTATTTCGAGGCACTCATCTACAATGGTTACTGTGACCGTTACGGATGGGGCCGCAAGCGCAACAATCCCGCCGAAGAAATGCCCACCGACGTGACCGAGTGGGACCGCAGTCAGTTCGAACGAAAAATCATCGAGCTGTGCGACAAATCGCTTGCCGACGTGGAGGCACTGAAGCAAGTGCCGGTCACCTCGCTGCCCAAGGTCCTGGTTTACAACGAACTGGGCGCCACCTATGTACCCACCTTGTTGGAATTCATGTCGTTGAAAAACCTGGAACTGCTGCGTGGCATTGACGATGCCGATCCCATCTGCACGTCACTCAAGGAACGCTGGCTCAAGGAGACCGAGGGTAATGTGCCCGCCCACATCTATGCCATGACCAATGCGGGCAAAGGCATCACCAAAGAAGACTACGCAAAATACAGCGACAGTGAATACTGCGCCGAATTGTTGAAGCAGATCAGTTTCAATGACCGCAAGGAACGCTACGAGACACTAAAGGACTATGTGAAACGTTTTCCGAAATCACCGTTCACACCCGCAATCAATAACGAAATCACCGAGATCGAGACCATGTCGGTGACCGTTCAATATCCCGACTTCCGATCCTCGAGCGACAGCATCCCCGTGAGCATAAACGTGGAGAACACCAATTCATTCAAGATTGTCGTCTACAGCATTCCCGAGTCGGCACTTAAAGGCTATCGACTGAATTGGGAAGGAGTTAAAAAGGTAAAAGAATATCCCATGACGGTGAAGGGCACAATCCCCTTCAGTGAGTACGGCATCAAGACCACCCTGCCTCCCCTGCCCTACGGCATCTACATCTTGAGCGCCGAAAAACTCAGTTCAGGCGGTGAGCCACAAGGCAGTAGCGATTTGGACGCCTACAGCATCATGCGTGTGACCGACATCGCGATGCTTGCCATCAACCGCAACGACCACAAGGACAAAGTCGCCACCGTGAACATCAATACCGGCAAGCCCATTCCCGGCGTGACCGTCAAGTACAATTCATACAACGATGTTGCCGGCACGATAGGCGTTACCAACGCCAACGGTCTGGTCGCCGTTCCCGATTCCTACCGGAGCTCGAAGGATAGAAACGTAGAGTACGTCTTCAGCGGTTTGAGCCTGAAACCCGTCAAAGGCGATGATCAGTATAGTCCAGGCATCAATTACTACAAGTTGGAAAGCCGTTCAGTATCAGACTATTCGGCCAACATCTACACCGACCTGGGTGTCTATCGTCCCGGTGAGACTGTGCAATGGGCCGCCATTGCCTACTACACCGACAACGATGGCCGTCGCCCCCTTGCCCAAGAAACTCTTGAAATCGCCTTCCTTGATTACAACAACAAAGGCATCGACACCGTGAAAGTGGAAACCGATGCCTTTGGCCGTGTCGAGGGTTCGTTCGTCGTTCCCAAAGACCGCATGAACGGACGCTTCTCGCTACGCTTGAGGCAGATTCATAACAACGGCCGCTACACCCAACTGGCATGGAAGGACGTGAACGTGAGCGAATACAAGACGCCCACGTTTGCCGTCACCTTCCCCGAAGCACGCCGCAACTATGTGAAAGACCAACCCGTCAAGGTCACCGGCCTGGTGGAGACCTACAGTGGCATGCCCGTGGCCAACACCGAGGTGCGACTCTCACTCATCAAGAAACAATGGAGCTGGTGGTGGTGGAGAATATCGGACAAAGACGGTGAGCACCTGATGGACACCACCGTCACGACCGATGCTCAAGGTAAGTTCACCTTCAGCTACAATCCCAAACTGTTTGCCGAGAACAAGACGCGCTACGGCTGGTCATACTACAACTACCAGGTTTTCGCCACCGCCACCAACGATGCCGGCGAGACCCAAGAACAGAGCACCTGCTTTATCGTGGGCTCGCGCCGTGGCATCGAGTTGGGCGAATTGAACAAAAACGTCTATCTCAATGACAAGCCCATCAAACTGCCCTTGACCTACAACACCACCGACGAGGAACATCCCCACACCTACTGCACTTGGGAAGTCACTCCCGAAGGCGGCAAGGAGCCCGTCAAAACCGGCAACCTGAACACTGCCGATCCGACCATCGACTTGACCGACCTGCCCTCGGGCACTTATCGACTCAAAGTACACATCCTTGATGCCGCCGAGGGTGAACAGGACGTGGACGCTTACTCCACCATCATCCTTTATCGCAAGACCGACAAGCAAGCTCCTGTCAAGGACTGCCCATTGTGGGTTTCACCGCTGTCGGGAGACGTTGACAAGACCAACACGGGACACATCACCGTGGGAGTCTCGGTACCCCAGGCCCATATATATTATGTGGCAGCATCCAGCGACAAAGTCATTGCCGAAGGATGGCTCAACTACACAAAGGGCCTGCATGACCTCACTATCCCCCTGCCCAAGGAACCCGGGGCTAACGTGAGGGTGGATTTCTCTACCTACTATGACACCAAGTCATGGTCCGAGCACATGACGCTCATCAATCCCTATAAGGCCGAAGCATTGAACATCAAGGCTACCTCGTTCCGCAACAAGCTCGCTCCCGGTGACGTTGAGCACTGGACATTCTCGCTCACCGACCAGAACGGCAAACCGCATCGTGGTGCGATGCTGCTCGACATGTATGACAAAGCCATCGCCAGCATCGCCAGCAACGACTGGAACTGGAGCAACTGGAGGTCTTTCAACGTCGCTGCAGCACTTCACATGCAAGGTATCACGGGCAGCAACAGCACCAACACCAGTGTCACCGGCAAGATGCTTAATATCGACGACAAGTCAGTTGCCAAGATTCCCTATCTCTTCACCTATAACACTTATCCTTTCAGTTACAGGATGGGACGTCGTGACGAGCTTGAGTATTCCCGCGCACTGGGCGCTGCACCCGGCGAACGTCCGATGATGATGAAAAACGCTGCCGTCAGAGAAGATGTCATGACACAAGAGAGCGCAGCCATGATGGATGAGGTTGCCCTTGAGGCCGAAGAGGCTGCTCAAGCCGCTGAACCCACTGTTGATGAGAAGAACCTGGAGAACGTCATCCTGCGCGAGCAAGACGTCAAGACCGCATTGTGGCAGCCCATGCTCACCAGCGACGACAAGGGTAACATCCAACTTGAGTTTGAGGTACCCAACTTCAACACCACTTGGATCACCCAGGCCTTGGCATGGGACGAGAAACTCGTGGGCAGCACCTGGATGGCCGAGGTATTGACCCAGAAGCCGCTGATGGTGAAATCCAGCATGCCGCGCTTCCTGCGTCAGGGCGACAAGGCGTTATTGGCAGCCACAGTGCAGAATGCCACCGACGAGGCCACTGCCTGTGACGCCGTGATAGAATTG
>DAIREJ010000014.1:21189-23275 GCA_036795635.1 Sodaliphilus sp. | reverse complement strand
GTGCAGGAACTCGGTGATGTTGTCGCTGAGCATCGCACCGGCGGTGGGGAACATTTTGCCGTCAACCACACCGATGGCGCCGCGCAGTTTCTTGAAGACTTTCTTCTCGAAGTACTGGTATTGCTGCTCGATAAAGGCAGGCGCTTTCTTGCCAACACGGGCATATTTCATGTTGCGCACCTTGCCCACGCGGATGGCCTGCTTGACCATCATGCGTACCACTGGCTTGGCGCTCGCAAGATTGTCGTTGATGGCGGTATAGACTTTCTCCCAGAAGCGTGGCACGCTGCACATGTAGTTGGGCTGCACCTCCTTGACGGCACGCTGGATTTCCTTGGGGTTGTAGTTGATGGCGACGCGGATGCCGCAGCACATGCACACCATCGTCCAGCCCAGCTCGAACACGTGGCTGAAGGGCAGGAAACTCAACGACACATCGTTCATGTCGTCGATGATGGGGTCAAAGCGCTCGATGTGCGCATCCATGGCGGCGTTCATGTTGCTGTGCATGAGCATCACACCCTTGGGAACACCGGTGGTGCCCGAAGTGTAAATCAGGTACATGATGTCCTCGGGGGCACCTGCCTGTTTGCGCTTCTCGAGTTTTGCCAGCACTTGCTTACTCAGTTTGTCGCCTGTGGTGAGGAACTCTTGCCAAGTGAGGGTGGTTATGTCGTCCTTGTCGCGCTTGACAGCAGGATGCAGCGTGACGATGAACTTGAGGGTGGGGCAGTCGTTGATGATTTGACGAGCGATGTCATATTGGCCCTGATCGCCAACAAACAGGATGGTCGCACCTGAATCGTTCACGATGTAGGCGGCCTCGTCCCTGCTGCTGGTGGCATAGATTGGGACGGGTATGGCGCGGTTGTAGAAGGCGCCAAAGTGGGTAATGAGGATTTCGGGGCAGTTTTGGGTGAAGAGGCACACGCGACCCTGCTCTTCCACGCCGTTGACCAACATGGCGCCCGCAGCGCGGTCAATCTGTTCGCTGAAGCCGTTCCACGTTAAGGAGGACCACACCTGGGTTTCGTAGTCACGGAAACGCAAAGCCTCCCGCTCGCCATACTTGGCTCGCTGCGTGGGTATAAGTTCGACAAATCTATTCATAATCCATCTTAAGTTTTTAGGGCTCAAGCCATGGGCTTGAAAAGTCTTATCAACCTGCAAAGATACTAAAAATTGGTCAAATATGCTATGCGTGTCCCCCAATTCGTAGATAATTTTCCTTTATACTAGAGGCAAATGCAGTCGTAACGGTGAGAAATCGTGTTAGATTTTTAAAGGGAGAGAAATGTGTTAGGTTGATGGTTTTTAGTGGTTTATGTGTTTTGTGAGGTTAGATTTTTGGTTTGAAGGGCGATGCGATGTGTTTTTTATGTGTAACTTTGTAAAAAAATAAACAAAATAAAAACCTGAATAACCAAAATGAAACGAATTCTTTCTATCTCTGTCTTGATGATGGTGGCGTTGCTCGCAACAGCGGCTGTCTATGAGCCCACGTTGAGCAGTAACAGCGAAGTGTGTGTGTTCTTTGAGGACAACAACACGGTGAACGACTCACCCAAAATTTGGGTGTGGGAGGGCAACACCGACGGCAAAGACTATGTGGGCACAAACTGGCCTGGTCCTGCGATGATCTATATGGGTGATACCCAAAGTGGTAACAAGATTTACAAATGGACTTATACGGGCTCGTTAGCGATGCCTACAGGACTGATTTTCACCTGGAACAACGAGGGTGGTCGCGTGGACGGCACGTTCACCAACCACGGCTACTATGTGATGGGCCAGCTGACCAAGATCATCGGGGCAGGAGAGAGCTCCTTTGTGCCTAACCAAAACGTCATCTATGAGCTTGACCTTTACAACTTTACAAGCGCCGGCACACTTGTTGCCGCTCAGCAGCGTTTGGATTACCTCAAGGACCTGGGTGTCGACATCATCTGGCTTATGCCCATACATCCCCGCGGCATCAAGGACCGCATCGGCTCGTTGGGCAGCCCTTATGCTCCGCGTGACTACCATGCCGTGAATAGCGACTTCGGTACCATTGATGACCTGAGGAACTTTGTCACCGCAGCCC
>DAIREJ010000014.1:0-21179 GCA_036795635.1 Sodaliphilus sp. | reverse complement strand
ATTTGCAGGCGTTTGTCGCTGCCGCTCATCAGCGCGGCATGCAGGTGTGGCTCGACTGGGTGGCTAACCACACTGCGAAGGACAATGTGTGGATCACGGAGCACCGCAACTACTACAATTCCACACTGACCAGTCCCAACGGTTATGGTGATGTCTATCAGCTGGATTACAGCAAGGAAGTTACCCAAGTGGCCATGATCGAGGCCATGGAATACTGGATTGACGCTGCCGATATTGACGGTTTCCGCTGCGACTACATCAGCAGCAACACCATCCCCACTTCATTCTGGACCCGTGCCATCAAGGCGCTGAAGGAATATAAGCCCGGCAAGACCATCACCATGCTGGGCGAAGGTGACATGGCCAACAGCGTGCCGCGCTTGCTCGTGTGCGGTTGGGATTATGACTATGCGTGGGGCTTCCAGTCGGCGTTGGTCAACAACAAGAACAACCCCGCTGGAGTGCTCGCGCAATGCCGCAACCTGGTGGGCGACTTGCGTTTCATTGACATCAGCCGCATGGTTTACCTCACCAACCACGACCAGAACTACAACAGTTCGATGACGACGCAGTATGGCAACAATGCCTATGCCTTCACGGTGCTGACATTCACCCTCTACGGTATGCCCATGCTCTACAACGGCCAGGAGACGGGTTACCTGATGAACCGCAAACTGGATTATTTCAATCGCACTCCCATCAACTGGAACGCGGTTGACAACAAGATGCTCAACACTGTCAAGGCGTTGACCGCGCTCAAGCACAGTTGTGACGCCCTCATCGACAACGGCGACCGTGCCAGCGAGGTGGCTTTCCTCAACACGGGCAACCCCAACCTGATTGCCTATACCCGTCACCACAACGACCAGACAGCGCTGGTGGTCCTCAACTTGGGAGCAAGCACTGTCAACTCGGTCGTGACGGGTCTGGAACCCGGCGAGTGGAAGCTGGCGATTGATGTAGATAACATCGCTGCTGGTTTGACTGCCACGCCTGTGACGTTGACTGCCACTCAGAGTTTCTCACTGCCGGCTGGCGGTTACAATGTATATTATAAAGGTGAACCTGCCAGTGATGTGCTGACTGGCGACGTGAATCAGGATGGTGAGGTCAATATCGGTGATATTACCATGCTCATCACCATCATCTTGGACGTTTATGAATATAATGCTCTTGCTGACGTGAATCAGGACGGCGAAATCAATATCGGTGATTTAGCGGCAGTCATTAAAATCATCTTGAAGATGTGATCATTTAATCGTTTCGGGGAATGGACAGGAACATCAAACGTTGGTTGACGCTGGTGGCGATAGCGGTAATGACTGCATTTGCCGTCAGGGCTTTGCCGCAGGACGGATTCCGCAGGCTGGACAGCCTGATTGCCGTTCAGCCACAGCTCATTGCAGCCAAGGAGGCCCACCTCGCACAGATGAAAAAGGACTTGGCTGGTCTCACTGCCCCAACCGAGCGCTACCAGGCGATGAAGCGTCTGTATGAGGAGTATTCCGCTTACCAGTATGACTCGGCCTATGCCTATGTGAGCGAATGTATCCGTCTTGCCGAGCTGATAGATGATGCTCATCTGCTGAACGAGAGTCGCTTGAATCTTGCTCATATCCTTTCTACTGCCTGCTTGATGGAGCAGGCACGCGAAGTGTTGGGACAGATTGACACCACGCGCTTGACATCGGTCCAGCTGATCCAGTTTCATCGCACACGGGCCGACCTGCTCATCTACCAGGCCGAGTACATGCAGGGTTCACAGTATGCCGACGACTATGTCCGGCAACTTATTGGACTGCGGCGCAACATCATGACGATCGAGGTACCCCACGATAACCTGAGCTACCAGCTCACTCAGGCCGAGTGCTATGATGACAACCGGCAACAACAGCAAGCCATTGACTTGTTGAACAAGTTGTTGCCCAATTACCGCAGCGGCGACCGCATTTATTCTATCATCACCAGCATGATGTCGTTCTACTACTCCAAGATGGGCGACAAGCAACAGCAGATGCGTTACCTCATCAAGAGTGCCGAGAGCGACCTGGAAGGGTGCATCCGTGAGAACACTTCGGTGCGGGCAATCGCCGACTGTCTGTTCGACGATGGTGACATCGACCGCGCCTACCGCTACATGCGCGTGGCGGTGGACGATGCCAACTTCTACGGCACACGTCTGCGCAACATCCAGTCATCTCGCATTGTGCCCAAGATTCTGAACGCCTACCAGACTAAGCAAGAGCAGGGCAGCCGCAAGATGATGTGGCTGCTCGGCATCATCTCGCTCATTGCCTTGTTGCTTGTGGTCGGTGTCATCGCAATCTATCAGCTGCTGAAACGATACCGTCGGTTGAACGAGCAAAAACGAGCCATCAACGAGCAGTTGCAAGAGGTTAATGAGCAGTTGCAGACCGTGAACGGCCAGCTCGAGGGCACCGTGGAGCAGTTGCACCACAGCAATGGCCTGTTGCGCGAGCGAGAGAAGTTGAAAGAGGAGTACATCGCCCGTTTCTTGACGCTGTCAAGCCGATTCATTGACCGCGGAGAGGAACAACGCAAGGCCCTGTACCGCCTGCACCGCGATCGCAAGAGCGAGGAACTGGCCCGCGAGCTCAAGAGTGCGCACTTCGGCAACGAGAATGCGCAACTGTTCTACGAAAACTTCGACAGCGCCTTTCTCAACATCTACCCCAACTTCGTGGACGAGGTGAATAAACTGCTGCAGGATGACGGCAAAATCGAGGTTAAGCAGGGCAAGCGTCTGACCACCGAGTCGCGTGTGTTGGCACTCATCCGCATCGGCATTACCGACAACCAGAGCATCGCCAACATCCTGCGCGCCAGCCTGACGACTATCTATACCTACCGTTCCAAACTCAAGGCACGTTCCTTGAACAAGGACGAATTTGAATCTCAGGTCAAATGCATTGATTATTGATCTTGTGGGGCTGTTTTTGCTCATTTGTGGCCTCTGTCAGTTTTATGGCAAGTTAGATTTCGATTAGGCGGCATTTAATTCTAGTATTTGATTATCAGCTATTTAATTCTCATTTGTGCTTTGATTTTTATTTGATGGTGTTTGCCGTGTGAATGTTGCATGTTAATTTTGCAATGTTCAATTGTTGCTGCCCTGTAACGATAAAAACATTACCATAATTTAGTATATTCAAAATTTTAATTACAATGAAGAAATGTAGAACAGGATTGCTGCAACGCACACTCATGTTGTGCGCTGCGCTGATGTTTGCCTTGGGCATTTCGGCACAAACCATGACCGTCACCGGCCACATTGTGGATGAAAACGGAGAGGACTTGATTGGTGCCAGTGTTGCCGTCAAGGGCACTACGAACGGTAGCGTTACCGATTTTGATGGTCGATTCAGCATCGACAACGCTCCCAGTAACGGAACTCTGGTTGTCTCTTACATCGGTTACGAGACACTGGAAGTGTCGATCAACGGACAGAGCCATCTTGAAATCACCCTCGCCGAGGAGCGTTCGCAGCTCAACGAGGTCGTGGTTGTGGGTTACGGCTCACTAGCCAAAAAAGAGATTTCGAGCTCTGTTGTCCAAATCGACAAGAAGCAGTTCAACCAGGGTGTGGCCAGCGACCCCCTCGCACTTGTTGCCGGCAAGGTTGCAGGTTTGAATGTGAGCACCAGCGCTGCCGCTAACCCGAACTCGATGACCGACTTTCAGATTCGTGGTGCCGGCTCACTGACTGCGTCCAACGGCCCGCTCATCGTTATCGACGGCATCGCCGGCGGTGACTTGCGCAATATCGCCACACAGGACGTGGAGAGCATCACCGTCTTGAAGGACGCCGGCTCGGCAGCCATCTATGGTACGCGCGGCGCCAACGGTGTCATCCTGGTGACCACCAAGAAAGGTGCCGGTGCACCTGGTGTGACCACAGTGACCTATGACAGCTACATCGCTGCTAACTTCGCCAAACCCAAGCCCCGCATCTTGACGACCGAGGAATTCCGTCGTTCGCGTCGTGGCCAGGACTATGGCGGTGACACCAACTGGTGGGATGAGATTACACGTCCCATGAGCTACAACCTGAACCAGTACCTGTCGATTGACAGCTCGACCAAGAACGGCTACTTCGGTGCTTCCGTGAACTACAAGCGCGGCAACGGTCTCGACATCGTGTCGGGCCGCGAGGAGTATGGAGCCCGTTTTGTTGGTGAGCAGCGCGTGCTGGACAACTTCCTGCAGTTCAACGCTTCGCTGTCGGGCCGCAAGGTGCACGAGAAATGGGGCAACGACGGTCTGTTTGACACCGCGTTGACGATGAACCCCACCATCCCCGTGTTCAACGAGGACGGTACCTACTATCAGCCCAACAGTCCCACCGATATCCACAACCCGGTGAACGACTTGAAAAACAACGTGAGCAACGGTGACCGCATCTATCTGCTGGGTAACGGTGATGTCAAGCTCAACATCCTGCAGACCGATCATCATTACCTGAACACGTCGTTGAGCTATGCTCTGCAATACAACGACCTGAAATCCAACTTCTACACCCCCAGCACCTCGAGTGAGAGCTACTGGAACGGCTATGCCGGTCGTGCCAACATCAATTACCAGAAGTGGTGGACTAACCGCCTGGAATGGCTGGGCAATTACACGTTCACCCTCGACGACCATCAGCTGAAGGCCGTATTGGGCTACTCGTGGGAGCGCACCCGCTGGGAGCAGAGTGGCAACGAGAACATGGGTTTTGTGTATGACAGCATGAACTATCATGGCATCGGCAACGGAACCTATTTGCGTGATGGCAAGGCCAACATGTGGGCCGGTTCTTCTGAATCGACGCTCATCGGCTTCTTCGGCCGCTTGAACTATAATTACCGCGACATGCTCTTTGCTTCGGCATCGATGCGTCGCGAGGGCAGCACCAAGTTCGGTGCCAACAAGAAGTGGGGTAACTTCCCCTCAGCATCGCTGGCATGGGAAATCATCCGCACCCCGTTTGCCGAGGGCTTGTCAAGCACCTTCCAGAGCTTGAAGCCCCGCATCTCCTATGGTGTGACTGGTCGCAGCGATTTCAATGCCTATCAGTCCCTGTCAACCTACAGTGGCTATGGTGCCTACTATATCGACGGTGAGTGGATTAACGGTTATGCCCCCTCGGTGAACGCTAATCCTGACCTGGCATGGGAGAAATCGACGGCATTCAATGTCGGTGTCGATTTTGTCGCATTTGACAGCCGTCTGCGCGGCAGCGTCGAGTACTATGACCGCCGTTCGCAAGATCTGCTTTACAACTACACCGCTCCGCAGCCCCCGTTCATCTATAACTCCATTCTCGTGAACGTGGGTACCACCAAGAACACCGGTGTCGAGGTCGTGCTCGACTATGATGTGCTGACCAACACCGCAGTCAAGTGGACCACCGGCATCAACTGGAGCACTGGCAAGACCAAGCTCACCAAGTTGTCGAGTGATGTTTACCAGATGAGTTATCTGGACCTCTACCGCAAGCCCGGTGTGGGTACCAGCGAGTACTTCTTCCGCGTGGCCGAAGGCGGCCTCATCGGTCAGTATTACGGCTTTGAGCATGCCGGCATCGACGAGAACGGCCTGTTCCTCGTCTATGACAACGATGGCAATGCAGTACCTGCAGCTCAGGCCGATCCCGCTTGGAAGCGCAACATCGGCAACGGTGCACCCAAGCACTTCCTCTCATGGAGCAACAGCTTCACTTGGAACAACTGGGACCTGAGCATGCTCATGCGTGGCGCTTTCGGTTACAAGATCTTCAACATGCGCCGCTACGGCATGGGTCTCAAGGGTTGCGGCACCGACAACGTGCTTGCTAGCGCCTATACCGACTATGCCGACGTCAACGCTGGTGGTAGCATCATCTCAAGCTACTTCCTTGAGAAGGGTGACTACTTCAAACTCGACAACGTCACCCTGGGTTACACGTTCATGCCCAAGAAGCGCAACCTGCTCGAGAGCATGCGCGTCTATCTGTCGGCCAAGAACCTGTTCACCCTCACGGGCTACAAGGGCAACGATCCTTCGATTGTCACCTCAACTGGCATCACTCCCGGTATCGACACCAACAGTGCCTATCCCCAGGCCTTCCAGTTTACCCTGGGTGTGACCGTGCGTTTCCACTAATCCATAAAAGAGATCAAAGAATATGAAAAAGTATATCAATATCATTATAGCGATTGCAATGAGCGTGATGGGTCTGTCCTCGTGCACCGACCTTGACGAGAAGGTGAACGACCGAATCGACGCAACTGTGTATTATCAGAATGAAGCCAGTGTCAAGGGTGCTGTTGCCGCTATCTACAACCAGACGTCATCTACCCTTGCCGGAGAGAACTTCTTCCACCTGAGCGAGTATCCCGCCGACCAGCTCACCTGGCGCGTGTGGAACGGTGGTCAGTGGGGCTGGGACGAGGCCATGAAAACCGTGCTCTCGTGGCACAACTGGAACAGTGAGTCCACCATCATCCAAAATGCCTGGTCTGGCGCTTGGACCGCCGTGGGCCTGGCCAACCTGCTGCTCAACGACCTGGAGGCGCTGAATGCTGCCGACCTGGGCATGACGCAGGAGAAATTGAATCAGTATGTTGCCGAGGTGCGCACCATCCGTGCCTGGAACTACTACTGTCTGTTTGAGCTGTGGGGTGGTGCTCTGCCCTTGAACGTCAAGGCTGGTAGCGAGGTTCCCGGAACGGCCGACCCCGACTGGAACACCTCGTGCAGGAAGATTTTTGACTTCATCGCTCAGGAACTCGACGAGACCGTGGACCAGCTTGCCATCGAGGATGGCTCCCGCGCTACCGTCAACCGTGCCAACAAGGCGATGAACCGTCTGCTCAAGGCTCGTCTGCTGCTCAATGCCGAGGTCTTTATAGGCGAGCCCCGCTATGACGAGTGCGAGGCTTTGTCCAAGCAGATCATCAACGGCGACTTCGGTAAGTATGCGCTGGCCGACAACTATCGTGACCTGTACAGCATCGAGAACGTGAAGTGCCCCGAGGTCATCTTCGCTCTCGCAGCCGAGGACGGACAGGGTGCCGCCAACGCCATCAGCAACGTGCGAACGATGGTGGGCATGTGGTATGGCTATGCCGACTATTTCGGACAGTCCTATGACGGCATTGGCGCTTGGAACTGCGTCTGCCTGGTGCCCAGCTATGATAACTCTGGCACCGTGCTGCCCACCGGTGGCAGCGAGGGCGCTAAATGCTTCCTGGATGCCCCCTACAATGACAAGTTAGGTGCTCCCTACGAGCGCTTTGATGACCGTGACATCCGCAAGCAGAACTATGTGTATAATGTGACGACCAAGACCCACGGTCCCGGTATGTTCCTCAAGGGCGTGATGCGTGCCAACTTCGGCACGGGCGACGTGCTCAAGGCTGACGCCGACCGTGACGGCCAGGATCTGGTCTATGTGGATCAGGTGGGCACCTTCTTGAATCAGGGTCGCACGCTTGAGACCGTGATGAGCCCGCGTTGGGGCGAGACCAATTCTGGTGTGCGTCTGGTGAAATATCCCTTGTATCCCACTGACGACGCTGGTGGCTTCAAATCGATTGATGACGTTCAGTTCCGTCTAGCCGAGGCTTACTACAACGTGGCCGAGTGCGAGATGCGCAAGGGCAACAGCGGCGAGGCTAAGAACTATGTGGACGCCGTTCGTCAGCGCTACTTCTCGGCAGCCAATCGTGCATCTGCCCTCTCGATCGCAGGTCCCGGCTTTACGACTTTCGACATGGACTGGATGCTCAGCGAGTGGGGTAAGGAATACCTGGGCGAGGGCAACCGTCGCCGCACCGACCTGCGCCGTTTCAACAAGTTCACGCAGGGCACCTGGTGGTTCTGGGGCCGTGCTACCGAGCCCGGCATTGACCTGCCCGCACAGCGCAGTACCAAGTATGAGTGGTACCCGCTGCCGCAGTCTGCTCTTTCGGTTAATCCTGGTTTGATCCAGAATCCCAATTATTAATCCAAAATCCAAATAAAAGCACAACGATATGAAAACAAGAAATATATACAGTCTGATGGCGATACTGCTGGCGGCCTTGAGCATGATGACCAGCTGCTCCAAGGATGAGGATATCATCTTTGACCACGAGCGTCAGCAGTTTGAGACGCGTGCCGACCGCATCCTGCTGGAGTTCATCGCTCCCTTCGGCACCTCGGTCGATGAGGAAATCTACATCATGGGTGCCTTTAATGGCGACAGCGCCTCGATGGGCAAGGAAGAGTGGAAGCTCATGAAGGCTCCTGGCAGCGACATCAAGTGGGGCATCTATCTCGATCCCGCGACCTTTGTTAACGGCAAGACCCTTGCCGACGGATTTCGTTTCTACAGTGCCACTCAGGGCACCGAGTTCACCGTCAAGGGTGAGATGGCTAACCACACCGATAACCCCGGCCTGGGCACCTTCACCAACGTGTGGGGTGAGCGCTGGGAGAGCTATTACTGGAGTGGCGACGGCCCCGAGATTGAGCACGACGGCTATGTGGTCTATGTGCTTGACGAGACGGGCTGGGCTAACCTCTACCTCTATATGTGGGGTGATGTGAACGACCTGAACGGTGGCTGGCCCGGCATGGCCCCGACAGGCAAGCAGAAGATTGGCGGTACCGAGTACACCTACTTCGACATGGGCGCTGCCAACGAGAAGTTGAACGAGAACCTCATCTTCAACAACGGAGAGGGCACACAGCTGGCCGACTTCGCTTACACCATCGACCATGATGTCTATCTGCGTGTCACCACCAGCGGTGTCGAGGAGATGAGCGAGCCGGTTACCGTGGAGCACGACGGCTTTGCGCTGTTCGTACTCAATGAGTCGAGTCAGACCGACCTTGCCCTCTATGCTTGGGGTGACGCTGAAGCATTCGGTGGATGGCCGGGAATGCTTCCCACGGGCACACAGACCATCAACGGACTGGAGTACACCTACTTCGATTTGGGTGAGACTAACACTGGTCTCAATCTCCACCTGATTCCGAACAACAATAACAATGGGGTGCAATGGGAAGGAGACGACCTGTACTTCACCATCGACCACGACATCTACGTCCGCATCTTCGACGGTGGCTACGAAGTCATCAGCAAGGACTATCAGGGCGGCGACACGCCTAGCGAGACGCACTACATCTTCATCGAGGACAAGACCGGTTGGGACACCATCGCCCTCTATGCTTGGGGCGACAAGGAGTTCTTCGGCGGTTGGCCCGGAGTAGCGCCCACGGGTGAAAAGACTGTGGACGGTGTGAACTACACCTTCTGGGAGTTCACCAGCGCCGGCGAGGAAGAGCACCTCATCTTCAACAACAATGGCGGTGGCGAACAGGCTCCCGACTTTGACGTGGTGCTGAACAAGGACTACTACCTCATTGTCACAGCCGACGGCGTTACACTCAAGTAAAAAGCCTATTCTTGACGCATCAGGGCAGAGCGCTTCACCTGCTTCTTCTGTTCTGCCCTGATTGATATGTGAGGGAGGCATGGGTCCAATGTGCCTCCCTTTTTTGAAAGCAGATTTCAAGTTTTTTGATGCAGATGTGAACGCATTCAGCAAAAAATGCGTATATTTGCATTTGTAAACCGAATAATTAACAAATGAAACAGGAATAAGATGAAAAGAATCTCATTTGTTGTTTTGATGTGCTTGATAATGAGTGTTATAGCGTTTGGTAAGGACGTGAAAGTGACCTCGCCCGACGGTGCGCTCACCGTGACTGTCGGCGTGGACGGTGGCAAGGCCTGGTATCAGGTCACCCGTGGTGCCGAGGCCATGATCAACCGTTCGGCATTGGGCTTTGTGCTCAAGGACGGCGACTTCAAGGACAACTTCAAGATGGGCAAGGTCACCCGTTCCAGCTTTGATGAGACATGGCATCAGCCCTGGGGCGAGGACGCCGTGGTGCGCAACCGTTACAACGAGATGCGCGTGCACTTCCAGGAGCGCAGCGGCGCCAAGCGAGGGCTCGATGTGGTGTTCCGTGCCTTTGACGACGGCTTCGCCTTCCGCTATGAGTTCCCGCGTCAGCCTGGACTGCAGGATTTCGTCATCCTCGACGAGGTGACTCAGTTCGCCCTGCCCACCGATGCCCAGGCCTGGTCGATTCCCGCCTTGACGGCCTACTATGAGGGCATCTACACCCGCGAGCCGCTCAGCAAGAAAGGCAAGATGTCGGGACCGGTGGCACTCGAGGTGAACGACTCGCTGTTCATGGCCATCATGGACGCGAACCTCACCGATTATTCCACGATGAACTTCGCACCCGCCGGCACGACGCTCACTGTTGACCTGGTGCCTTGGCAGAACGGCGACAAGGTGAGGGTGGGGGATACCCGCGTGTCGCCCTGGCGTGCCGTCATCATCGGACGCTCGGCAGCCGACATCCTGCTCTCGCGCATGGCGCTGAACCTGAACGAGCCGTGCAAGATTGCCGACACCTCGTGGCTCAAGTCCAGCAAGTATGTGGGCATCTGGTGGGCGTTGCAAAAACAGCAGTGGACCTGGTCGCAAGGCGACCGTCACGGCGCCACCACGGCCAACACCAAGCGTTACATCGACTTCGCTGCACGTCACGGACTGGGCGGTGTGCTGGTCGAGGGCTGGAACTACGGCTGGGACACCGACTGGACCAAGCACGGCGACGGCTTCTCGTTCACCAAGGCTTACCCCGACTATGACCTGGAGGGCTTGTGCCGCTATGCCGCCGAGCGCGGTGTGCGCATCATCGCCCACAACGAGACCGGTGGTGCAGCTCAGAACTACGAAAACCAGCTCGAGGATGCCTTCACGCTCTATGAGTCGCTGGGCATCAACACCGTCAAGACGGGCTATGTCAACTCCCACTTCTATAACGGTGAGCTGCAGCATTCACAGTGGGGCATCCGCCACTTCCGCAAGGTCATCGAGACGGCGGCCCGCCACCACCTGATGATTGTCAACCACGAGGGCGCTATGCCCAGCGGCATCCAGCGCACGTGGCCCAACCTCATCGCCACCGAGAGCATGCGCGGCCAGGAATACAACGCCTTTGACCGCCGTGGCGGCAATCCGCCCTATCACGAGTGCATCCTGCCGTTCACGCGTGGCCTGGGTGGTCCCATGGACTTCACGCCCGGTATCTTCGAGTACCGCAACGACGCGGTGCCCGGCACGCGTCCGCAGAACACCCTGGCCCATCAGCTGGCCGAGTACATCGTCATCTACAGCCCCGGCCACATGGCAGCCGACCTGATCGAGAACTACGAGCATCAGCCCGCCTTCAAGTTCATCGAGGACGTGCCCACCAACTGGGAGCGCACCCTCGTGCCACACGCCGCAATGGGCAAGTATGTGACCTATGCACGCCAGGAGCGCGGCACCGACAACTGGTATGTGGGCAGCGTGACCGATGGTCAGGCACGCGATCTGGAACTGTCGCTCGACTTCCTCACCGACGGTGTCCGTTACACGGCCATCATCTATGAGGACGGCCCCGACGCCGACTACCGCGACAATCCCTATCCCATGACCATCCGTCGCCTCGACGTGGACAGCACCACCGTGCTGCACCTCCACCTCGCCCCCGGCGGTGGCGCCGCCATCCAGGTTCTGAAAGAATAGAATCAGTTAATTGGATACCTAATACACGAGGTGTGTCATGATGGCGCACCTCGTCTTTTTGTGGGGTGAGCGGTCAATACTTAAGCACAATTATGGTGAAATGATGTGCTTTTATTTAATTTTCTTATGAAATGGTATTGCTTAAGTGAAAAAATGTTTAACTTTGCGAGTCTTTGTGACAAAAAACCAGTAAGAAGAGCGCACTTGCTGTTAAATAATACCTTAGAGATAATCAACATCAATCCATGGGCATGTTTAGGGTTTGCGCTCGGCCCAAGCCTGCCGATGGATTAACAAATTGTTTACTGTATGAAGAGACTTTTATCAACTCTCATGGCGATATGCCTCATTGTGATGAGTGCATGGGCCAACAAAACCGTGAATGGTAAGGTCGTCAGTGCTGTTGACAATGAGCCGCTGATCGGTGCCACCGTGCAAGCCGTTGGCTCAATGCAGGGCACTTCTACCGACATTAACGGTGAGTTTACGGTAAGCGTCAATGATGACGTGAAGCAATTGACGATCAGTTGCTTGGGCTACAAAACCCAAGTGGTTGCAGTTGCTAGTTATGTATCTGTCGCCCTTGAAGAGGACAACACACTCCTCGACGAGGTGGTTGTCACCGCCATGGGTATCAAGCGTGAGAAAAAGGCGCTGGGTTACAACACTCAGAACCTAAACGCCGAAGACCTGAACACGAGTGGTACGACCTCGCTGGCTAACGCCATTCAGGGTAAGTTGACTGGTGTGCAGGTGCGTCAGGCCAGTGGTGCTCCTGGTTCTTCGGCCCAGATTGTGATTCGTGGTGCTCGTTCCTTCAGCGGCAACAACACGCCGTTGTATGTGGTGGACGGTATGCCCATCGCATCCACGGCCGACTTCTCGACGGGACAGAGTGTGACCGGTGCCGACTATCCTAACCGAGCCATCGACTTGAACCCCGACGACATCGAGAGCATCAACGTGTTGAAGGGACAGGCAGCAAGTGCATTGTATGGTATGCGCGCCAGCAACGGTGTGATTGTCATCACCACCAAGCGCGGTCGCGTGGACAGCGAGAAACCCACCATCACCTTGAACTTCAACATCGCTGCCGACCGCGTGTCGCGCAAGTTTGAGCATCAAACGGTGTATGCTCAAGGTAATGGCCTGTACATTGACGATGACGGTTCTATCCAGAGCTCGGGTTACAGCCCCGCCAGTTCCATGACTTGGGGTCCCAAGATTGTGGACCTGCCCAATGATCCCGTTTACGGATTTGGTGGCGCAGGTGCTCCCGAGGGCGGCAGTGCTGGTCAGTATTACAACCCCAAGTATGCTTGGGGCGGCTTGAGTGGCTGGCAGACTCCCAAGATCTATGACAACGTGGGCGACTTCTTCGAGAACGCCTACACCGAGAATGTCAACCTCACCATCACCCAGAAGCACAACAACGTGAACTACTCGTTCGGCTTGAGCAACAGTTACCAGAAAGGTATCGTGCCCTCGACCAACATGACGCGTTGGGGTGCCCGCGGACTGGTTGACTGGGAAATCAGCAAGAACTGGAAGACGGGCTTCAGCGGCAACTACAGCAGCAGCAAGATCAACACCGCGCCTGGTGCCAACTCGGGTATCATGAACGTGGTGTATGCCGCTCCAGCCGAGTATAACTTGAAGGGCATCACTCCTAATTATCCCGACGATCCCAAATATCAGGTTTTGTTCCGCACCGCCAGTTTCAACAACCCCTATTGGTGGGCCAAGTATTGTGAGTACTATCGTCACACCAACCGCTTCTTTGGAAACGCCTATCTGGAGTTCTCGCCCAACCTGGGCAACGAGAACATGAAGCTCACCTTCCGTGAGCAGGCAGGTATCGATTTCTGGACCACCGACAACCGCGATGTTCAGGAACTCTACTATGACGGCAGGACCGGCAATAGCATGGACAAGGGTTCAATTTCGGTAACCGGTGTTCGTGAGAACGTGTTCAACAACCTGTTCTGGGCCAATCTGGACTATAAGTTCGGTGCCGACAACGAGTGGTTCTTGAACTTCATGCTCGGTAACGAGATCAACCACGAGAATGCCCGCACCTGGGAGACCGACGGCTCGGCATTCAGCTACTTTGGCTTCCCCACGCTGCAGAACTGCACCAGCTATGACTACGCGCTGGACTATGAGTGGAAAGACCGCAGTGTGGCCTTCTTTGGCCAGGCAACCATGTCGTGGAAGGATATGCTCTACTTGACCGTCACTGGCCGTGAGGATATCGTTTCGTCGATGCCCTATAAGAACCGTTCGTTCTTCTATCCTTCGGTATCGTTCGGCTGGATTTTCACCGAGCTTCCCGGATTGAAGGGCAACAAGATCCTGAGCTACGGTAAGTTCCGCGCTTCTTGGGCTCAGGTGGGTCAGGCAGGACATTACTATAAGGACTACTACACCGTTCCCACCTATGGCAGCGGTATGTACACCTACACACCGGTGGCCTTCCCCATGAACGGTGTTTCGTCGTTGGTGCCCTACTATGTGAAGTATGACAAAAACCTCAAGCCTCAGAACACCAACAACTTCGAGACCGGTCTTGACTTGAACTTCTTCAACAACCGACTGCGTATCGAGTACACCCTGAGCTATCAGAACGTGACCGACCAGATCTTCTCGGTTCCGTGCTCGGGTTCGAGCGGTTATCAGTACCTGATGACCAACGCCGGTAAGATGGAGACTTGGTCGCATGAGGTGTCGTTGAATGCCGACATTCTCCAAGGCAAGGACTATGACCTGACCTTTGGCATGAACTTCTCGAAGATCAATAACAAGGTCGTTGAGCTGGCCGAGGGTGTCGAGTCCATCTTCTTGGGCGGCTTCGTTGAGCCTCAGATTCGTGCTCAGGCCGGCTGCACCTATCCCAACATCTATGGTTACGCCTTCAAGCGTGACGAGGCCGGCAACCTGCTGTTGAAGGACGGTCTTCCCCAGGGTACCGCCGACAGCGAGGACCTGGGTAACTGCTCGCCCGACTTCCAGGTGGGCTTCAACCTGGGCGCCCGTTACAAACGAGTTTCGCTGGCTACCACTTGGGATTGGAACAAGGGCGGCAAGATGTACCACGGCACGCTGGGCACCTTGGAGT
This sequence comes from Sodaliphilus sp., assembly GCA_036795635.1. Taxonomy (GTDB): domain Bacteria; phylum Bacteroidota; class Bacteroidia; order Bacteroidales; family Muribaculaceae; genus Sodaliphilus. The sequence goes on along the minus strand of DAIREJ010000014.1, from coordinate 6,440 downwards.
ACTTCGGAGCAACCAAGAACTCACTGCCTTACCACGAGGGTACCATGATCGCCGAGGGTATCGACGAGGCTACTGGTTTGCCCAACACCAAGGAGGTGCTGAAGCAAGACTGGTACATGAAGTACTATGACATCACCGAGGCCATGGTCTATGACATGAGCTACTTGAAGTTGCGTGACGTCACCTTGACCTACGATCTTCCCCGCTTTGCCGGCATCAATTTGTCGATCTACGGCTTTGCCCGCAACGTCCTCATTTGGTCAAAGCTCACCGACTTTGACCCCGAGTCATCGCAGTCCAACGGCAACATGAGTGGTTACTTTGAGCGTTATTCACTGCCTGCTACCTCAAGCTACGGTGGTGGCATGAAGATCACGTTCTGATGTTTGCCTGAGAGTTTTCAATCATATTTAATACATTCAAAAAAGACTGAAATATGAAACTGAAATATATAACCATAGCCTTATTGGCTATCATGTTCACTTCTTGTAGTGAAGACCTGATGGACCGCATCAATGTGGACAATGCCAATCCCGCAGCCGAGACGGTCGATGGCAAGTTTGTCATCCCGGGAGCCATCATGAGTTCGGCATTTAATACCATTTCAGGTAACTATGCCTGGTACATCTCATCGTTCACCGAGCAGGAGTTTGGCACGGGCAACAACCAGTTGATGAGAGCCGAGACCCGCAACGTGAGCGAGTACATGGCAACCAGCTGCTTTAACAACGAGTGGAACGACACCTATGGCACCCTGCGTGGCTTGAAGGAAGTCATTGACAAATGTGCCGAGGGCGGTTCGAATTACGGCCAGTCCGACCTGCTGGGAATGGCTCAGACGCTCACGGCACTTGACCTGGGCATCTTGACCGACCTGCACGGTGACATCCCCTACAGCGAGGCCCTTCAGGGCATCGACAACCTGCAGCCCAAGCTGGACAGCCAGGAGAGCATCTATCAAGCCATCTTCAAGTTGCTGGACGATGCGATTGCCAATCTGCAGGAAGGCGGCGACAATGTGGGTGAGAGTGACATCCTGTTTGGTGGCGACTGCGACCAGTGGCTGGGCTTGGCCTATGCCTTGAAAGCACGCTACAAATTGCACACCTACTTCCGTGACCGCAACGTCCTGCCCGAGGTGATCAATCTGGCCAATGCCGCTATCGAGGCCGGTTTTGAGGGCGCAGAGCTCGATGTGTTCAATGGCGTGACTGCCGACAACCCCTGGAGCGCTTACTGGTGGAGCCGCTACTACACGGGTTCGACCACAACGGTCGACAACCTGATGCTGGAGCGTGAAGACCCCCGTGAGTGGGTTTATAACATTGACTACTTCGGCGAAAACATCGTTGGTCAGCCTGGTGATGCCGCTGCAGCAAAGCTGGTTCAGGCAGTGAACTGTCCCACTTGGCTTGACAATGGCGCTTCGCCCATCCATGTGTTCAGCAAGAGTGAACTCTACTTCATCCTTGCCGAGGCAAAGGCCCGTCTGGGTCAGGATGCCGCCGAAGATATGGCCACTGCCATCGAGGCTTCGTTCCTGGATTACGCCTATTGCGACGCTTATCCCGACTACACCGGATTTGATCCCGGCACAGCGGCCGACTACATCGCCACGTTGCCCGTTACCTTGAAGGAAATCATGGTGCAGAAGTATCTGGCACAGTGCCGTGACGAGCAAATCGAGGCCTACAACGACATCCGCCGCTGCATGGCTCTGGGTGAGCAGCACATCATCCTCACCAACCCCAAGAACAACGGTTCGACGGGCAGCACCTGGCCCCTGCGTTTGCCCTATGGCAGCAGTGACGTGACGAGCAACCCCAACGTGTCAGCAGCATTTGGCACGGGTAACAACGCTGGTCAGTACATCTTCACCGAGCCCGTTTGGTGGGCCGGTGGCAGCCGCTAGGATTATTCAAATGGCTAAAGCGGCAACACACTTTAGCCATTTGAAGTCTAAAGTTTAGAGATTTTTAGACTTGTCAATCAAAAGAAACGGGTCGCATGTCATTTCATGCGGCCCGCTTCTCTTGATGCTGTGCTTCAGTTAAGGGGAGTGATGCTGGAGGCCTTGACGGTGAAGAAGTTGTCGCCGTTGGACTTCAACAGGTTGTATTCACTGTGGTTGCCCCAAGAGGCGGGTTTGTCTTCGATGACAGTGTCCTCGCCCGTGTCGTTGTTGATGTAGGCAGCGATGCGCTTGTGCCAAGCGCGGATGCGCGCTTGAGCCGATTGGCGGTCCATCATGGCATTGCCCTCGGTGACGAGGAACTTGAGATGGCTGATGTAGATGGCCCTGAAATCGTCATATTGAAGAATCCTGGCAATGAGTCTGTTGTTATCGTTGCCCCAATGGAGCGGGTTTTGGCGCCCAGCATCGTCTTGGTTGCCGCATCGCAAACTGGTGCCTAACGTGTTGTCGTAGTCGTAGGGGATGAAGAAGAACTTGTAGTCATGCAGGTGTTTGCTGTTGAAATACAGGTAGTAATTGTTGGCATTGTTCCAATAGTCATCCCACATCCCCACGGCGACATTGACGGCATAGGTCTTGAGCAGCAGGTCCACATCAGTGGCCTGTTGAATCCAAGTGTAGAACTCGCTGTCGTTGAGGCTGTTGATCTTGCTCATCAAGTCCAATAGCTGCACCCGTGCGCTGTCAAACTCCTCGGTCTGGGTTTCGAGAGTGTAGGCATGGCGGTCATCGCTGTCGTCATCATACCAGATGTCGCCGTTTGGGTTGTTCAACCCTGCTGCTCCGTTGCGGCATTTCCAAAGGTAGCCGTTGCTGTTGCCGAAGCGGTCCTTGCGGTCCTTGACATAGCGCTTGTCGATGGGTTCAAGCATCCCATATACGCCGAAGTAGGCCTCGTGGCTGTCGCCTTCGACATGAATCCACAGGCGGCAATAGTTGTCGCGTATGGCGGTCCAAACGCCGGCTCGCCGGAACAGCTCATAGCAGAACACTTCTCTTACATAGGCAGGGTCGTCCTTGAACCACTTGAGGTGGAGTTTGCGCACTCCCTGGATGGTGTGGGCATCATCATCGGCATATTTGGTCAAGTTGACGCCAAAGTGGGCATGGTGCCAGTCGGTGTTGTCGCGGTGGTGCGGCTCGCCATACCAGCCCTCGGGACGGCGGCGCGAGGTGTTGCCCTTGAGTCGTATGCCGACGCTGTCGATGATGGTGGTCTCGCCGTCCTTGACGAAGGAGAGGGTGCCCATGACATACTGGGTGGTGTAGGCGTTGGCGTCATAAAGGGAGAGGAGGCGGTTCCACTCGCTGAGGCTCACCTCGAGGTGTACCTCGGGGATAACGGTGTTGTCCCACACATAGTCGTATCCCTCTAGCACGGGTTGGGGCGTTTCTCCGCTCAACAAAATGTCAATGATGCCGTTGATGTCGGCGATATTCAGCTCTCCGTCATGGTTGACGTCGCTGCGTTGCCTAACATCATAGTTGGCGAAATCACCGAACAGAATGTCGATGAGTTTATTGATGTCAGCTATGTTGATTTCACCGTCACCATTGACGTCGCCGATGTTGATGTCAAAGGGATCAGGCAGGGGCGGCTCGGTGTAGTCTTCAACGCTGAAAGTGAGGTTGTTGAGGTTGAACGTGAACGTGTAATCCAATCCTTGTCCGTTGAACTTGTAGGAATGGTTGTTGTTGGCTTTCTGCGTCGTGTAGGTTTGGCCGATGACTATCTCCTGGCTGCCATTGCTGTTGGGGCCGTAGCGGTGGTTGGCATTGAAATCGTTCCAGTCGCTTGTCAGCGCGTCAGCAAAAACAAACCACACTGTGCCGTTGACGCTAACAGTCAGGGTATAAATACCGTTCCCGTTGTGCGTCATCTCGACGCCGCCAGCAGGATTCCAGTTACCGAAGGGTGTATTGCCGACCATATACATAGCGCCCTGTGCCGGTAACACTGCCAGCACAAGTGCCATGATGGCCAAAAGGCAATACTTCTTCATCTTGAATTTCGGTTGGTTAGAAATATTAGTAAACTATAGTGACTATAGTATTTATAGTTTCTATAGTTTTCTATTCATCTTTGTTGTACCAGGTGGAGTACATCAGGTAGTTTTTGGCGATTTTCACGTTGATTTCGCTGGCCTGGCTGGGGTCAACCATCTTTTTGAATTTCGCCGGGGAACCTGCCCACAGTTCGTGGGGCCCCACCTTGGTGCCACTCAGCACAACACTGCCGGCTGCGATGATGGCACCCTCGCCGATTTCGGCGTGGTCCAGGATGATGCTACCCATGCCGATAAGCGCCATGTCGCCGATTTTGGCGCCATGGACGACGACATTGTGGCCGATGGATACATCATTGCCGATCTCGGTGACCGATTTCTCGTAAAGGGTGTGTATTACACTGTTATCCTGAATGTTAACGCGGTTGCCGATGGTGATGGTGTTTACATCGCCGCGTAGCACAGCGTTGAACCAGATGCTGCAGTCCCTGCCCATGGTCACATCGCCCACGACGACGGCGCTATCGGCCAGGAAGCAGTTCTCTCCAATCTTAGGGTCAAAGCCCCTTACTTTCTTGATGATAGCCATTTGGTTAGTTGTTAGTCGCTAGTCACTAGTCGGTTGATTATATGAGTTCTTGGGTTTTGGCGGCGAGCCATGCGGCTTCGTCGGGGTTGAGCAGCGGGGTGATGCGTTCGCGTACCATGCGGTGGTAGTCGTTGATTTGGGCAACTTCCTCCTCGCTGAGCATCGAGCGGTCGATGAGTTGCAGGTCATAGGGGAAGAGTGTGAGCGGCTCAAAAGTGAGGAAATCACCGAAGTCCTCGGTCTTCTCGGCCTCAACGACGAGCAGCAGGTTCTCGGTGCGGATGCCGTACTCGCCGGTCTTATACAGACCTGGCTCGTTGCTCAAAATCATGCCTGGCATCAATTTCACGTCAACCAGGTTGGTGCGAATGCTCTGCGGGCCCTCATGGCAGCCCAAGAAATGTCCCACGCCATGGCCTGTGCCGTGTCCGTAGGTCATCGCCTCTTGCCACAGCGGCAGACGGGCAAGCACGTCGAGTTGGCAACCGGTGGTGCCCACGGGGAACTTGGCACGTTGCAGGGCAAGATGTCCTTTGAGCACGAGGGTGAAGTCGTGCTTCTCCTGAGGGGTGGGGTTGCCCAGGGTGACGGTGCGGGTGATGTCCGTGGTGCCGTCCAGGAATTGTGCGCCGCTGTCCACGAGCAAGATGCCCTCGCCGTGTAGGGTGGCTGCACTCTCGTCCGTTGCCTCGTAGTGGACGATGGCGCCGTGTTCCTTGTAGCCGCAAATCATGGCGAAACTGTCCTCGCGATACAGGTCTTGCTGGGCGCGGAACTCCATACCCTTGTTCCAGACGTCAACCTCGTTGATGGTGCCCGTGGGTGCCGTCTCTTCAATCCACTTGAACAGGCGCACCAAGGCGGCACCGTCACGCTCCATGGCATGGCGGAAACCCTTGATTTGTACCTCGTTCTTGATTGACTTGAGGTCGGTGATGGGAGAGCGGAAATAGACCTTTTGGCAAGGAAGGGCGTTGGCGAGGGTGTCGCTCACGCGTTGGGGATCGATGAGGACTACCTCGTGTTCACTCACGCGCTCCAGGAAGTGGATGATGTCGTCATAGTTGCGAACGCGCACACCGCAATCCTTGAGATGTTGGCGCACTTCGTCGGTCACCTTGCTCTCGTCAATGAACAAATCCCTGTTGTTCTCTCCGATGTAGGCAAAGGCGATAGCAACGGGGGTGAACGCCACGTCGCCGCCGCGCAGGTTGAGCAGCCATGCGATGTCGTCGAGGGCAGTCACCAGCATAGCGGTGGCATCGTTGTCCTCGAGGACTTTGAGCAGCCGCTCAATCTTTTCGTTGGCCTCCTCGCCGGCATACTGCACGTCGTGGACGAAGGCGGGTTCGTTAGGGCGTGCTGGACGGTCGGTCCAGATCTTATCGGCAGGATAGAACTCGGTGGCTAGCATAAAGCCGTTCTCACCGCAGAAGCGTTCCAGCTGGTTAGCTGCCTGGGCGCTGTAGAGACGTCCGTCGATGGCGATGACCGAGTCCTCTTCCAGCACCTGCTGAAGCCACTCGTGGATGGTGGGGTCATTGCCCATATTCTCTTTCATCATCACGAAACCGCTGTTCTCCAGTTCTATGCCCGCTTGCAGGAAATAGCGGGAGTCGGTCCACAGGGCGGCCTGGTCGAGGGTGACGACAGCGGTGCCGTTGCTGCCGGTGAAGCCGCTGATCCAGTCACGGAACTTCCAGTGGTCACAGATGTATTCACTCTGATGAGGGTCGGTGCCGGGAATGATGACGGCATCGACGTTCAGGCGGCGCATCTCCTCGCGCAGCGCCTCAAGATGATGATAAGTCTCTCTACTCATGATTCTTATTTATTGTTTTGTTGGTTCTTGGATTACCGAACTGCAAAG
>DAIREJ010000013.1:5561-23351 GCA_036795635.1 Sodaliphilus sp. | reverse complement strand
CATAAACGACGCGGGATACTCGGTCGAGTATTTAGCTCTACTGATACTTATTATCCTGTCTTCCAGCGGCTGACGCATCACCTCCAAAACGGAGCGATTGAATTCTGGGAGCTCATCCAGGAAGAGGACGCCATTGTGAGCAAGGCTGATTTCACCGGGCATGGGAAAAGAGCCGCCCCCGACGAGGGCGACGGGCGAGATGGTGTGGTGCGGGCTGCGGAAGGGGCGCACGGTCATCAGGGTGGTGCCCCGAGGCAGCTTGCCCGCCACGCTATGGATTTTGGTGGTCTCGAGGGCCTCGCTCAGCGTGAGCGGCGGCATGATGGACGGCAAACGCTTGGCCATCATGGACTTACCCGAGCCTGGACTACCCACCAACAGGATGTTATGTCCACCGGCACAGGCCACCTCAAAGGCGCGCTTGACATTCTCTTGGCCCCGCACCTCGGCGAAATCGTATGGAAACACACCTTGTGCCTTGGCGAACTCGGCGCGTGTGTCCACCACCGTGGGCTCCAGCTGACAGGTGCCGTTCAAAAAATCCACCACCTGGGTGATGTTATCGACGGCCAGGATGTCGAGGTTGTTGACCACAGCCGCCTCAAGCGCATTGTCGCGTGGAACGATAAAGCCGTCGAGTTTCAGTTCGCGGGCAAGGATCGCCATGGGCAAAGCACCCTTGATAGGACGCAGGCTACCGTCAAGCGACAGTTCACCCATGAGCATATAGCGATCCAGACGTTCGGGGCTAACCTTCTCATCGCCAGCGAGAACACCGATGGCCAGCGGCAGGTCATAGGCTGAACCCTCCTTCTTGATATCGGCAGGCGTCATGTTCACCATCACCTTTTTGCCTGGGAAATCATAACCCGCCTGCTGGATAGCGCATCGCACACGCTCGGCGCTCTCTTTCACGGCCGCGTCGGGCAAGCCGATGACCATGAATCCCGACCCCCAATCGACGGTCACTTCCACCTCGACCTTGATGGCGTCGATGCCCTGCACTGCAGCTCCTATCGTTCTCGCTAACATGATGTTATGACAATTTAATACGGAAAAATCATTCCTGTTTATACAAAAAATCCAGATACCAATCCTCCATCTCATCGGTCAGCCCCACCAACCATGCGGTGAGCCGATCAATCTTCTTGGAATCGGTATCGTAAGAGACGCCCAACATGACATCATCGGGGAACAACTCACGGGCGCGCGCTTCGTTCTCCTCGGTCTGGATGAATGTGGCATACAAATCTTCGGCACCAAACAGGTGGCACATCTCGTGAGCGATGCTCAACGCACATGCGGGTTCACCGTCCTCATAAGAATTATACAGCATGCTCCCTTCCAGGAAGTACATCTTTTTGTCATAGTCGTTGTTATAGGCCATCGAGTAACCCCTGCCAGGCTGATTGGCCACAATCAGCACAAGACATCCCTTGCAGTCGGTATGCTTTTTCACCCATTTGACAAACTTCTGCCCATTCTTATAGCCCACCTTCTTGATGACCTTGGACACCATGTCGACCGGTTCATAGCCCGAGCCGCTTCCACTGACGATGTTCTCTAACAGCAAGGGAGGCTCAAGGCCACACTCTGCATTCTCGAAAGATACCTCCTTGCCATAGTTTTGAGCTTGAGCCACCAGCCACTCCTCGGCTTCGCGCACCAGACTGGAGTACTTCTCAACTTCCTCGGAAGTCCAACCATTTTGAGACACATAACAGGTCAAAACATAGATTTTCCCGCTCAAAGCCGGTGCGCTACCCTGATTGCGGTCGCCAATCTCCTTGGCGTCCATCCATTGCCCACCCATCATCAAGGCAAGCAACAAAAACGACAACTTGAGGAACACTGGCTTCATCATCAATCACCCTCAAGCATTAATGTGTTACTTTGTTCATCGCCTCGTTCAAGTTCGGCCCCGAATAGATGATCAGCCCTGTGCTGTCGGCCACGGCATACCACGGCAACGAAGTGATGCCCAACAGCTGAACGCCCTGCTCCAAGGGACCTCCAGGCGCCCAATAGTGTGGCCAATCCTCCCCAGCGATGGTCTTGTACCACCGCATAGTGTCACTCTCGGCAAGGATGTCAACCAGATGCGCTTTTCCATCGGTTGTTTCCTTGAAAGCCTGTACCTTTGTCCTCAATGCTTCACGGTCCTTCTGCGGCTGTGCCCACAACGTGAGCAGCGTCACACGGTCGGTGAGTTTCACTTCCTCAAATCCGCCACCATGTTTCCACAGCGTGAGAGAGGTCAGCCGCGGCAGGTTCACCTTCTTGCGGTTCAAGGGGTCAACGACGAACAACCGGGTCAATGATTCGGGCCGCGCCTCAATATTGATATCCTTGAGCAACTTGCCCAGCTTATCACGATTACCATGGTCGCTGTAGTCCACTAACAACAGCACCGTGGACAGCATGTCGTCGGAATGTTCGCGCACATACTTCTCGATGGCTGCATCCAAGCGACTAGGATTCTGGTCGGTATAGAAGGCCTTGTGCTCGTCTCGAAACAGCTGCCAATCCTCATTCAAGCGGTTACCTTTCACCTTGATGTCCAATGCTTTGCTAGCATCACCTTTGACTTTGAGGTGGTCGCCGTTGACCGCTACCAGCGTGATGAGGATGTCTCCGCGCTGATTTAGCAGAGTGATGACAGTGGGTTGGGATGAATGGCCCTGATAAGAAAACTTGCCCTTTTTATCCACATCAATACTTTCATCCACGATACACGAATCAGCCTTGAACACCACACGGACAGCCGACCCGTAAAGGTTGGCGAGTGTGCCGTCGATTTTGAAACTGTCACTGCTGCACGAGGCAAGTGCAGCAACCAACAGGAGTAAAAGGAGTTGTATCTTTTTCATTTTATGAAATTTACGTTTCTAATGGTGTTTTCACGGCTCACGCCAGTCGCCGTGCTGCTTGATGAGCGCGACAAGGCGGTCGATGGCGTCTTCCTCGGGGATGTTCATCTCCACACACTCCTTGCCCTTGTAGAGGCTGATGCGGCCCGCAGCGGCACCCACATAGCCGTAGTCGGCATCGGCCATCTCACCTGGACCGTTGACTACGCAGCCCATCACGCCGATTTTCAGATGGGTGAGATGAGCCGTCGCCTGCTGCACACGCTGCACAGTGGTTTGCAGGTCAAACATCGTCCTGCCGCAGCCCGGGCAGGAGATGAATTCGGTCTTGGTGATGCGCTGACGTGCCGCCTGCAGGATGGCGAAGGCATAGCGCACGACCTCGGCTCCGCTGCCGATGCTCGGCGCTTCCAGCCAGATGCCGTCGGCACGACGGTTAAGCAGAACAGCTCCCAAATCAGCCCCTGCCTTAACCTGAAGCCATTCGCTGGAGCTGTCGGTATAGGTGTTGCGCATGACAACTGGACAGTTGATGCCCGCCCTGTCAAGGGCATGGGTCAGCGCCTGCTGCTCGCCAGAGATATTCTTACCCACAGGGGTGATAATCAGCACGGTATCTCCGCGTCCACGCAGGAATTCCAAGCGTTCAATCGGAGTTGTCGCCGGCACTTGCAGGAAACGCATGCGCGTCGTCGTGCAGCGGTCCCATTCCCCCAGCGTGAGCAGTGGGAAGACGTTGCGCTCACCTTTCCAGCAACTCAAGGGCACCAGGAAGCGGTGCATCCCGTCAATGAGTCCATCGGCACTGTAATACAAGTCGGGTTGTAATTCAGCATCGGTGATTTCGTCGGGACGATAGCTGGCAATTACCATCGGCTGCTTGTTGCCACCAATGCAGTCGTCAACGGCCACCGTCGGACGACGGTCAGGGCACAATGGGTCATAGCCCTCGCTGTAATCGCCCTTGATGGGGTCATGTCCCTCGCGCTGAGCGATATAGTCCACCAGTTTGCGTGCCACGGGAACTTCGGCCTCGGGCTCCTCGCTCAGGGACACACGGATGGTGTCGCCCAAGCCCTCGGCCATCAGGGCACCGATACCCACGGCACTCTTGACGCGGCCGTCCTCGCCAAAGCCCGCCTCGGTCACTCCCAGATGCAACGGGAAGTGCATATCCTCGCGATCCATGGCATCCACCAGGCGTCTCACCGCCTCGACCATGACCACAACATTGGAGGCCTTCATCGAAATGACCACATGGAAGAAATTCTCCTCGACAAACACCCGCAGGAACTCCATTACACTCTCGACCATTCCCGCTGCAGTGTTGCCATATCGGCTCATGATGCGGTCGCTCAACGAACCATGGTTCACACCCAGGCGGACAGCGGTGTCATGCTCACGACACACGGCGATGAAAGGCAGCAGCGCATCACGGATGCGTCCCAGCTCGTCACGATACTCTTCATCGGTGTACTCCAATTCCTTGAACGTGCGAGCCGGATCCACGAAATTACCTGGGTTGATGCGGACACCCTCGCACACTCGAGCCGCTGCCAAGGCAGCCTGCGGATTGAAATGAATGTCGGCAATGAGCGGAATATTGCATCCCTGGGCACGCAACACCTTGGAAATCTCACCGATGCTCTCGGCTTGTTTCACCCCTTGAGCAGTGAGACGGACATAGGCGGCACCTGCATAGGCGATGCGCTGACATTGTGCCGCACTCGCCTCGATATCGTCGGTCGACGTATTGGTCATTGATTGCACCCGCACGGGCCACTCGCTGCCCAAGGCAATGTCACCCACAGGGACACTGACAGTGGCACGGCGTTTATAATTGAATGTGTTCATTATCTTATCTTTATTACCTCCTCTACACCCATACACTTTTATACACCCTTACACCTTTATACCATACACTGCGGACTTCGCCCGCTTCCTATCCAAAAAACTTCATGGTCAGGTCAACGCACAAGAACCCTACCAGTAAGCCTGCCAGCACTTGCCAGATGTTGTGCCGCTTCAGCACCATCCGGGCAGAACCCAACAGTCCCGCCACCACGATGATGATGCACAGCAGCCACAATAGGTAAAATGCGCTAAGTCCCTGAACATGAATCTGGTAAACAAGAGCTATCACACCACCTATTCCCGCCATGTGTGCACTGATTTTCCACTTCAGGTTGATGAGTGCCAACACAATCACCGTGAGTGCCGAACCCACCAAGAACATGACAAACCACTGCGGCGAGTGGCGATAGAACAGGAAATAGGCAGCGACACCATAGCACAAGGCTGTGAACAGATAGGGCAGCAGACGCTGCTCACGCTGGTCCACGTGCAAGTCCTTCACCAACTTGAAATGGGTGAGCACGCTCAAGAAAATGAGTGGAAGGATGCAGGTGATGCCCATGCAGAGCAGCAGCACCGTCACGCGCGTGCCGTAGGGCAACAGACACAGCACCGAAACCCACAAGGTCAAGAAGACGCCATAGGTGGGCATCATCAAGGGGCTGAGCGTGGTCGAGAGGAAGTTAGCCGCTCCAGCGATAAATCTATTGATCGTGTATTTTTTCATTCTTCACTAATCTCTAATCACTAACCTTATTTCCCCATTTTACGGCGAATGGTACTGCTGGGAATGTCCAGATAGTCACGATACTTGGCGACGGTGCGGCGTTCCAGCTTGTAGCCCATGGCTTTGAGGCGCTCGCACAAGGCATCGTCGCTCAACGGGTGCGCCTTATCCTCGTTCTGCACCAGCTTCTTCAAGTCGTCGAACACCTCATGCCTCGATGCGCCGTTGATGTCCTCGCTGAAGAAGGATTTGAGGCTCTTCACACCCCACGGCGTCTGCACATACTTGTTGCTGATGGCACGTGACACGACCGAGACATCCTTGCCGATGATGTCGGCAATCTGCTGTTGACCCAAGGGTTTCAGGTCGCGCTCATCGCCACTCATGAAATAGTCTGGTTGGCACTTCACGATAGCGCTCATCGTCTTGAACAGCGTGTCCTGGCGTTGCTTGAGCACCTCGATGAACATGCTTGCACGCTGGTAGGCGTCCTGAATCTGCTTTTTCTCCTTCGCCTCCTTGACGCTCAACGGACCAGGGCCTTTCAGGCGCTCGTTCATCAGCGCATAACTCTCACTGATCTGCAGCGTGGGGATATTGTTGCGCAAGGTTACCGTTACACGCCCGTTGTCCTCGTCGAGTTCCACGTCAAAATCGGGAGTCACCTGCTGGCTCACCGACGAGTGCGACTCAAAGGCATTGCCGGGGTAGGGATTCAATCCACGCCTGATTTGGTGCTTGAACACCTCTTCAACGCGTTCCTTACTGACACCCATTTTGCGGCCGATGGCATCAAAGCGCATCGCAGCCATCTCGTCAAAATATTTCTCGACCATCGTGATGGCAAGTTTCACATCCTCGCTTTGAGGTTTGCGCTGCAACTGCAGCAGCATGCACTCTCGCAAGTCACGCGCCGCAATGCCAGGAGGATCCAGGCTTTGCACAACTTTCAGCATTTCCTCCACCTGCCGCGCGTCAACCACCCAACCGTCATTGAAAGTCACATCGTCAGCAATCTCCGACGTGCTGCGGCGCAGGTATCCGTCATCTTCGATGTTACCCACAATGGCGCTGGCTATAATCTGCTGGGTCTCGTCCAACTCCAACTCGCCCAACTGGTCAGCAAGGAACTCTTGCAGCGTCTTTTCGCTCACGGCAGTCGGAGCGTAGTATTCATCGTCACGGCTGCGGTTATTGGCAAAGTAGCGATACCATGCCATCGTGTCATCGTCACCGCTGGTCTCGGCATTGTTCTCGGGGTCGGGCGTGCGACTGTTTTCGCGATCGGTTTCCTGATCAGCGCCGCTGTCGTTATACTCATCCTTCTCGTCAGGCTTCTTTTCAAGAGCCTGAATCTCATTGACCTTGTTGTCGATAAATTCCGACATCTCGGCATCGTTCTTTTCCAACATCATGCCCAGCAGGCGCTGCTGTTCCAGTGCTAACCGCTGCGTCTGTTTCTGCTCCAGTGTAAGTTCCTGTTTTGCCATAATCGTCAGGAGTTAGGGTTAGTTTAACCTACAAAATTAGAAAAAAGTACCGTCGCAGCAAAATAAGGACTGTTAATTTTGCCACAATAGGGTTTCAAAATTGAAAAACCGCGTTGATAGTTGTCAACGGTTCAGGAGCGTTCATAAAAAAAGATGCACCCCTTTTAAGAGGTGCATCTCTACAGAATGTCTATCAAACAATCACGTCATCACTTGGGAAGGGTTGAAGACCAACCCTCGGTCTGGGTCACACCCCAGTTAGCATTGATCTCGTCCTCGGGAATCGGGTAAACGAGATTGCTGATGTCATAGTTGTTGTAGGTGTAAAGGATCTCGGGAGCTTTGATGGCCTCAACCTGTGCGGGGTCACCCCAGCGGCGAAGGTCCCACAGACGCAGACCCTCCTGGAACAACTCGCGGGCACGCTCATCCTTCAAGAAGGCGTACAGGCCAGCGGCGTCGGCGGGAAGGTCGGCAACCGAAGTGATGGCAAGGTTACGCTTTGCCACAACGAGCAGAGCGTCCTTAGCGCCATTCAGGTCATTGAGCTTGAGGTTAGCCTCGGCGAGAATCAGGAACATCTCGGGGGCGTTAACCAGGTAGTTGGTTCCATAGGCAGCGTTACCCGAGCTGTAGTGCGAGAACTTGCCACCTGCATACTTGGGAACGGAGGGCGTTGAACCGGCATCCATAGTCATGATGGACAACCTGACATCCTGGTCACCATACATGGCCTGCAGCTTGGGGCTGGGCGAGAAGTTGTAGGTGCTCCACAGGGTACCGCAAGAGTTGGCGCTCCAGTTCTGGCTCGAGTTGATGTCGAGGTAGAAGTAGCTCTCAGTATTGGAGCCGCCACCGTTATACAGGGCATGGTATGCAGTAGCGTCATAAGTCAGGGTGCTCACACCACCGTCGGCGATAGCCTTTTGGGCATAGTTCTTAGCATCCTGCCAGTTCTCCAGATACAGGTTCACGCGTGCCAGCAGACCCTCGACAGCAGCAACATTCATGTAGCACTTGTCGCCACGGTCGCCACCTGCCTTGTTGAAGTGTTCGAGTGACCTCTTGAGGTCGTTCAAAATCTGGTTGTAGCACTCACCCACGTTGGAGCGGGTAACCTGAGTCAATGCAGGAATGGGCTCCTCCGAGATAACGACACCCACCTGGTTTGAGAAGTCCTTGCCATTCACCTTGACCTGATGGCCAAACACGTTGGTCAAGGTCAGATAAGCATAGCCACGCAGGGCATAGGCCTCGGCCATGCACAGGTCAAGCAACTCTTGGTCGCTAGGCGTTTGATTGGCATAAATCTCATTACCAGCCTTGATAATGCGTGAGGAATAGTCGGCAACCTTATAACCATATTCCCAGATATATTCCAGATAGAGGTCGGTCGTAACCACCGAGTAACGGTACAGGCCGTCCCAGTGACCGGTCAAGCCGTTCCAATAGCTCAGATCGGTGGGGATGTCACCAATCATGGTGGCATAGTTACCGGAAAAATAGCGATCGAACAGGGCGTTATAGGTACCCGTCAGAGCAATCGATACGTTCTGAGCGCTGGTTAATCCGCCGTCAACGTCAATGCCGCGGTAGTAATCGGTGTCGAGAAAACTGTCGCCACAACCTGTCATGCCCAGGCACAACATTGCAGCAAGCACACCTTTTAATATATAATTCTTCATAATAACTTTCTTATTTATCTAGGTTATTAATTGCTGTGTAAAACTACTCTTTAGAACGTGATTTGGAGACCGGCCATCAAAGTGGTGGTGGCAGGATATTGCCATGCAATCTGACCACTGGCAAACGTCTCGGGGTTGTAGCCGATAAAGTCCTTAGCAGTCCAGGTGTACAGGTTGTCGGCCTGCAGATAGATGCGGAGTTTCTCCACATAGAACTTGGTGGTCAAGTCCATGGGCAGGGTGTAACCTACCTGGACGTTGCTCAGCCTCAAGAAATTGCCGCTCATCAAGAAGCGGGTCGAGTTCTGCGTGCCCATATAGGGGTCATTATACAAGAACTGAGGATACTTGGCATTGGGATTCTCGGGAGTCCAGGAGTTCTCAACAACCTCTACCAGCGGCGTGCGGCCTGCCATACCCCAACCGGTGAAGCGGGCGCCCGTGTCGAACACCTTGCCACCCATGCGGTAGTTGAATGCCATGCTGGCATCGAGACCCTTCCAGCGGAAGTTGGTACCGAAACCGCCATAAACCTTAGGATCGGCAGAGCCCACATAGCGCTTGGAAGCTGCATTATAGTCCTCGGTGGTCTCGTCACCCTCCTCGTTGAGGTACCACATGGGACGACCATTCTCGGGATTCACGCCGGCCCACTCCTTCATGTAGAACTGGTTAACGGGATATCCAGGCTTAACGATGCTCCAGGTGGCCTCGAGAGGCTCATCGGTAGCGAGCTCGAGAACCCTGTTCTGGTTGATGGTCATGTTAGCATAAGCGGTCCAGTTGATGTCACGGGTGCTGATGATACCGGCGTTGATACCGATCTCGAAACCACGGTTGCGCATCTTACCGATGTTCTGCATCACACTGGTCATACCCGTCGTCCTCGACAGGGGCACCTCCATCAGCATGTCGCTGGTAACCTCATTATAGAAGTCAAAGGTGAAGTGAAGCCTGTGGATGAAGGAGAGGTCAAGACCCACGTCAAATTTCTTGGAAGTCTCCCAAGTCAGGTTGCGATTGCTGATCGAACCGGGAATCATACCCGAAGTTCCATGGTAGTTGTTACCGGCTACATAGAAACCACGTGCGGCATACCAGCCGATATCCTGGTTACCTACGGTACCGTAGGAAACACGCAGCATACCATTAGTCAAAATATCGTTCTGCTTCCAGAAGGGCTCGGCAGTGAAGCGCCACTTGGCACCTACCGACCAGAAATCACCCCAACGCTTGTCGGCACCGAATACCGACGAACCGTCATGACGATAAGCCAACGAAGCATAGTACCTGTTGTCGTAGTCGTAGTGGGCATCCATGAAGTAGGAAGCGATGCGGGCCTCGCTCTTGTTGTACTCCGAGTCGTTCCAGCCACCGCAGGTGGACATGTCACGCATGCCAGAGTCGGCAAACGGGAAGTCATAACCACTGTAGTAATCATACCAATAATCCTTGCGTACGCTCTCCTGACCGAACATCAGACCTAGGTTATGGAGGTCGTTGAAGGTGTAGTTCCAGCCCAACAGGTTGGTCCAGGTGATGGTCTTGGTCTCGGAATTGTACTGCTGACCCAGACCATTGTAATTCATACCCTGGTTGTTGTAAACGGCGCTCCAGTAGTCATACTGACGCAGGTTGTAGATGTTCACACCAAGGGTGGTTTTGAAATAGATACCCTTGCCGAAGTCAATTCGCAGGTAGGGGGTGAGGTTGATGGTCGTAGTCTTGTTCTCGTTCATGTCACCCAGCTTGTCGTCCTGAACTGCCAACGGGTTGTATAGGCTGATGTTGGCATAGGTGCCATCCTCGTTATAGAAAGGATAATAGGGACGCATCGATGATACAGCGGCAACAATGGGGCTCGCCATCGAACCACCGGTGCTCTGCGAGAAACCGTTCTTTACAGCGTAAGCATAAGATGCGGTGGTACCAAAGGTGAACACCTTGAACTTGCTGTTGATGTTGGCACGGCCACTATAGCGCTTGAAGTCCGAACCAATCACCAGACCCTCGGAACTCAAGAAGCCACCGCTCACATAGTAGCTGGTGGTACCAGTCTGACCGCTTACGCTCAGGTTGTAATCCTGATAGTAACCCTTGCGTGTTACCTTGTCAATCCAGTCATAGGAGGTCTTGTGGTCCCACTCAGGGCAATAGGCTTCGATAAGCATATCATAATACTCATCGGCGGTGCCATCCTGATAACGATCAGCATAACCGCGAGCGGTGAGGCGCAGTGTCTGCTCGGCATCGGCAAACTTCATGTTGTTGTTGCCAACGGTCACAAAACCCTGCTTGATATCCAGGTTGATGTTGTGCTTGCCCTGCTTACCCTGCTTGGTGGTGATGACAATCACACCGTTACCGGCACGCGAACCGTAGATAGCGGTTGCGGCAGCATCCTTCAGCACAGTTACATTCTCAATATCGTTGGGATTAACTGATGCCATGGGGTCCATCTGGTTGTTGGTGGTCGAACTCATAGCGTCGGCATCACTGTTCACGGGGATACCGTCGATCACATACAAGGGCTGAGTACCCGAGTTGAGCGAACCGCGGCCACGCACATAGATGGAACTCCAGGTACCAGGCATGCTGGTCGAGTTGTTCATCTGCACACCGGTCACGTTACCCTCAAGGGCCTTCACGAAGTTGACGTCGGCCTTTTTCTCGAGAACCGAACCGTCGAGGGTCGAAGCAGCACCGGTAAAAGCAGCACGTTTAACCGTACCATAACCGGTTACAATGACCTCGCTCAGCGTCTGGTCATTGGCTTTAAGCCTGATAATCATCGAATTTTGAACAGGAACCTGCAGGGATTCATAACCCACATAGGAAACGTTTAAAGTCTTCACATTGTCAGGAACAACGATGGTGAAAGCACCATCAAAATCAGTAGCAGTGCCATTAGTAGAGCCAATAGGCTGAATCGTCGCTCCGATCAGAGGCTCATCGTTGGCTGAATCCAATACTCGCCCGCTAATTGTGCGGTCGGCATAAGCCGAGAGTGCCAAAAAGCACGTCGCAAATAAAAATAGAAATAGCTTCTTCATAAAATAGTGATGTTTATTAATTAATACAATTAGTTAAAAATGTGTTTAATCAATCTGTTACTAGTAAGTTCTCGATGGTACTACATTCTTAAGCCGCTATCGATAAATTACAAGTACGCAAAAATAGTAAAAGATTGTGAAATGGGAAAAATAAAAGCTTTATTTTAACTAATTACCTTTAATTTCTATCTTTTTGATTGCTTTCAAAATAAATTGCAAAAAAATAATAAATCTATAACAAAATATAATCTAAATAATTGATAATCAAATTAATGATTATAAAATTCAAAATAGTGACCTCAAAAACCGCAATAAAAAAATAAATGTTAAAAAAAACGGTCGTTAACATTTATGTTTTAACTATATTATGACCTAAAAATGCAGGTTTTGGAACATTTTTCGCCCTATTTGACAGTCCATTGAATGGCTGTTAATAACTTTTTTAGGCAATAATAGGTGGCGTGGAGAGCCACATTTGAAAAGTAATGCGTACCTTTGAAAAAGAATTGAGATATAAAAGAGATGGCAAGGAAAAAATTAATGGTGGAACTGCACCGCGTGGGTGTGGAGGAATATAAGCAGACTAAAAAACTGCCCGTTGTCGTGGTATTGGATAACGTGCGCAGCGAGATGAATGTGGGATCTATTTTCCGTACTGCCGACGCTTTTCTCATCGACCGCATCTGCCTGTGCGGCATCACCCCGCAGCCGCCCAAAGCCGAAATCCACAAGACTGCTCTCGGTGCCGAGGAGTCAGTCACCTGGCAATACTATACCACTTCCATCGACGCCATTGAACAGCTTAAAGCAGCTGGTTATCTCATCTGCTCTATAGAGCAGGTACATGACAGTGTGAGTCTTGCAAATTTTACTATAGAAACTGAACAACCAATGGCGATTGTCTTGGGTAATGAGGTGAAGGGAGTGAGTCAGCAAGTCGTTGACCTGAGTGACTACTGCGTGGAAATTCCACAGGAAGGAACAAAACATTCCCTAAATATCTCGTGCTGTGCCGCCATCGTCATGTGGCATCTTTATCGCCAACTGAGATAATCCTGTCAACAACCTTGTTGATTGTTGTAGAAAACTGTTTGAAAAAAAACAATAAAAAAGACTTGACAGATTCAAACCGATTCTGCTTAATCAAATCTTTCAACCCGCCAAAAAAGTTAGCACAAATATTTTATTGGTCTTTAAACAGGGTTTTAATCAGCTTTTATAAGAAAAATTCACGGAAAATTATTAACTTTGCAGGTTGTTTACACCTTGTTAATAAAGTGGAAAAACAGCTAAAACACAGCATTTAGGCTTGTCAATAAACTACTGATAACTCACTTCGGACGTTGATAAACTGAAATAGGCTTGCGAGCACAAAATAGTTTTCAACACAATTAACAGGCATAATTGTTGTAGTAAAATTGAAATTTTTAAAAAATTAAAAACAAAACAATATATAATATGAATGTTGAAAAAGGCTACGTCGATGAGCCCATCGAGGATGGCATCGACTTGAGAAAAGAGATCTTGCGTCTCAAGAAGGAACGCAATGCAGTGATCATGGCGCACTACTACCAGCGCGAGGAAATCCAACAGCTTGCCGACCACATCGGCGACAGCCTGGCTTTGGCGCAGCTGGCGGCAAAGACCGATGCGCCGGTCATCATTCTGTGCGGTGTTCATTTCATGGGTGAAACCGCTAAAATTCTGTGTCCCGACAAGACAGTCATCGTGCCCGACTTGAGCGCGGGCTGCTCACTGGCCGACAGTTGTCCTGCCGATGAATTTGGGAAATTTGTCAAGGAGCATCCCGATCACACGGTCATCAGCTATGTCAATACCAGCGCTGCCGTCAAGGCGGTGACCGACGTAGTGGTCACTTCGTCCAATGCCAAGGAAATCGTGGGCAGTCTGCCCGAGGATGAGAAAATCATTTTCGGACCTGACCGCAACTTGGGCAATTATATCAACAGCATTACTGGCCGCGAGATGTTGCTATGGGATGGTGCCTGCCATGTACACGAGAAATTCAGTGCCGCCAAACTCGCCGACCTCAAGCGTGAGCATCCTGGCGCCAAGGTGCTGGTGCATCCCGAGTGTCCAAAGCCTGTGCGCATTATGGCAGACAAAGTGGGCTCAACCCAGGCGTTGTTGAATTTCGCTGTTGATAACGAGAGTCAGGAATTCATCGTCTGCACCGAGAGCGGCATTCTCTTCGAGATGCAACGCCGCTGTCCCGAAAAAACGTTCATTCCTGCGCCTCCCGAGGACGGCACTTGTGCCTGCAACGAGTGTGAGTATATGAAACTGATCACGTTGGAAAAACTGTATAATTCACTCAAATTCATGGCACCCGAGATCAAGGTAAGCAAGCGCATTGCCGAGCGTGCCGTGAAACCCATTCAGCGCATGCTCGACATTTCGCGTGAGTTGGGCATTATTAAATAATGACTATAAACTAGAAAAACATGGATTACAACTTTAATGAAATAGAGAAAAAGTGGCAACAATATTGGCGTGAACATCACACTTATAAATGTGAAATTAACAACAAGCCCAAGTTCTATGTGCTTGACATGTTCCCTTATCCCTCGGGAGCGGGTCTGCATGTGGGACATCCGCTGGGTTACATCGCCAGCGACATCTATGCACGTTACAAGCGCTTGAAAGGTTTCAACGTCTTGCATCCCATGGGATATGATTCCTATGGTCTTCCCGCCGAGCAGTATGCCATCCAGACTGGTCAGCACCCTGAAATCACTACCAACAAGAACATTGCACGCTACCGTGAACAGCTGGACAAAATCGGCTTTTGTTATGACTGGGACCGTGAGGTGCGCACCTGCGATCCCATATATTACAAGTGGACGCAGTGGGCCTTTTTGCAAATGTTCAAGAGCTATTACAATACCGAGCTCGACAAGGCGCGTCCCATCGATGAACTGGTGGCACACTTTGAAAAGCACGGCACCCAAGGTTGCAATGCCCACACCAGCAGTACCGATGAGTTCACTGCCAACGAGTGGAATGCGATGACCCAGGTGCAGCGCAATGATGTGCTCATGAATTATCGCATTGCCTATCTGGGCAACACGATGGTGAACTGGTGTCCCAAGTTGGGCACCGTGCTCGCCAACGACGAGGTGAGCGAGGGTGTCTCCATTCGTGGCGGCTACCCTGTGGAGCAGAAGATGATGCGACAGTGGTGTTTGCGTGTTTCGGCCTATGCCGGACGCCTCTTGCGTGACTTGGACACCCTTGAGTGGACCGACTCCATCAAGGAGACCCAGCGCAATTGGATTGGCTACAGTGAGGGTGCTGAGATGACCTTCCCCGTTGCTGACAGCGACAAGAGCCTGCTGATTTTCACCACTCGCGCCGACACCATTTTCGGTGTGACGTTCATGGTGCTGGCTCCCGAGAGCATCTATGTTGATGAGGTGGTAACCCCCGAACAGCGCGCTGCTGTTGATGCCTACCTCGATGAGGTCAAACATAAGACCGAGCGCGAGCGCATGATTGAAAAGAAGGTGAGCGGTGTGTTTACCGGCAGCTATGCCGTCAACCCCGTTACAGGAAAAAACATACCCATCTATGTCAGTGACTATGTGCTCGCTGGCTACGGCACGGGCGCCATCATGGCAGTTCCCGCTCACGACAGCCGCGACTATGCCTTCGCCAAGCATTTCGACTTGCCCATCATCCCGTTGATTGAGGGTGCCGATGTGAGCGAGGAAAGCTTTGATGCCAAGGAAGGTATCATGGCCAACTCATCCAACGAGCGTCTGCAACTCAACGGCCTCCAGGTTAAAGAAGCTATTGCCAAGACCAAGCAATATATAGAGGAGGCTGGCATCGGCCACGTCAAGGTGAATTACCGCCTGCGCGACGCCATCTTCAGCCGTCAGCGCTACTGGGGCGAGCCGTTTCCCATCTATTATGACGAGAACAATCAGCCGCAGCCGCTCGACGAGAGCAAGTTGCCGTTGTTGTTGCCCGAGGTGGACAAGTTCCTGCCTACCGAGACCGGCGAGCCGCCTCTGGGCCGCGCCAAGAATTGGGTAACTACCGAAGGTTATCCACTGGAATTGAACACCATGCCGGGTTTTGCCGGTTCATCGGCCTACTATCTGCGTTACATGGATCCGCACAACGAGAAGGAACTTGTCTCTCGCGAAGCTAATGAATATTGGCGCCAGGTGGATCTCTATGTGGGTGGCACCGAGCACGCTACAGGTCACCTGATCTACAGCCGTTTCTGGAACAAGTTCCTCTATGACTACGGCTATGTGTGCGAGACCGAGCCGTTCCGCAAGCTGGTCAATCAGGGCATGATCCAAGGTCGTAGCAACTTTGTTTACCGCATCAAGGATACCAATAAATTTGTGACGTTCAACCACAAGGACGAGTATGATGTAACTCCCATCCATGTGGATGTGAACATCGTGGACAAGGATGCGCTTGATATTGAGGAATTCCGCAAATGGCGCTCCGAGTTTAAGGATGCCGAGTTCATCCTTGAGAACGGCAAGTATATCTGTGGCTGGGCCATTGAGAAGATGTCCAAATCGATGTTCAATGTCGTGAATCCCGACGACATCGTGGACAAGTACGGTGCCGACACGTTGCGACTGTATGAGATGTTCTTGGGACCCGTCGAGGCCAGCAAGCCCTGGGACACCAACGGCATCGATGGTGTGAACCGTTTCCTCAAGCGCTTGTGGGCACTTTTCTACAAGGGTGACACCATGCAACTCACCGACGAGAAACCCAGTAACGAGGCGTTGAAGTCATTACACAAACTCATCAAGAAGGTGAGCGGCGACATCGAGACTTTCAGTTACAACACATCGGTGGCAGCGTTCATGATTTGTGTCAACGAGTTGACCAGCATGAAGTGCCGTTCGCGTGAAATCTACGAACCGCTGATCGTGCTGCTGGCACCGTTCGCCCCCCACATCGCCGAGGAACTCTGGCATGTGCTGGGACACGACACCACCGTGTGTGACGCACATTGGCCCACCTGGAACGAGGACTACCTCAAAGAATCGACCGTCAATTACGTTGTTTCGTTCAATGGCAAGGCACGTTACAACATCGCTGTTCCCGCCGATGCCGACGAGGAAGAGGTGAAACGTCTGGCGCTCACCGATGCTGGTTCCGAACGCTGGTTGGCCGGTAAGGAACCCAGGAAGATCATCTTCGTCAAGGGTAAACTCGTCAACATCGTCGTGTAATTAACCTTAAACTACGAATTATACAAATAGACTGATTAGTTCATTTCGTGTAATTCGTAGTTTTTTATATTAAAGAACGCGGATGCCAATTAGTTCAATTGGCTTCGCCGAGCTAAAGGTTTGCCTAATTCGTAGTTTTAGTACATGAAGAAGATTGTTTTTGCGACAAACAATGCCCACAAACTGCAGGAGTTGCGGCAGATGCTGGGTGACCGCTATGAGATATTGGGTCTTGCCGACATCGGCTGCCATGAGGATATCCCCGAGACCGCAGGTACTATCGATGGAAATGCTCAGATGAAGGCCCGCTATGTCAAGGAGCATTACGGCTATGACTGCTTCAGCGATGACACAGGTCTGGAGATTGACGCCTTGAACGGTGAGCCAGGCGTATATTCGGCACGTTATGCCGGACCCGCTCACGACAGCGAGGCCAACATCGACAAGGTTCTGGCCAAACTCGACGGCGTAACCGACCGCACCGCCCGTTTCCGCACTGCCATCGCGCTGTTGCAGGGCGACCAATTGCACATGTTCCACGGTCAGGTCGAAGGTGTCATCCTTACCGAGCGCCATGGTACGGGTGGTTTTGGCTACGATAGCATCTTCCAACCTGTCGAGGGTGACGGCAGCACCTTTGCCCAAATGTCGCCCGAGCAGAAAAACAGCATCAGCCACCGTGGCCGTGCCGTCGCCCGCCTCGTCGCCCACCTCAATCAGCATTGACCTGTCAACAACTTTCGTCCACGAGTAGCAGGTGCAACCGTGTTGTTGAAGTAGTGCGAGCCATCGGCTCGTATAAGAACACTGTCGCTAATTAAAGAGTTGTGTTATGGTCATTGTGGAACCTCCAGCACGCCATGTTTCAGGTAACCGC
>DAIREJ010000013.1:5167-5551 GCA_036795635.1 Sodaliphilus sp. | reverse complement strand
AGCAGAAAAACAGCATCAGCCACCGCGGCCGCGCCGTCGCCCGCCTCGTCGCTCACCTCAACCAGCTTTAATTCCCAAAGCTATGGCTTAGGAATTCTTGCTTCACCACTCATAAATTAAAGTAATGTGGATGCCAATTAATGGTTAATTCACGGCAATTCACGTAAAAAAACACAAACCGCGTCAGCCTCTCTTTACTTCAAGCACGCCTCGTTTGAGGTAGCCGCTGTAGAGGATGGTCTGGATGATGCCGCGCAGGGCTAGGAAACTCAAGTAGGCGATCCACAGGCGGTTGTTGCCCCATGATTCGGGGGTAATCCAGTAGATGATGAAAAACAGCGACCAGGCGATGCCTGCCGAGATGAGCATGCCCATCGAACGCGT
>DAIREJ010000013.1:0-5157 GCA_036795635.1 Sodaliphilus sp. | reverse complement strand
GATCGCGTCAGGCTGATGAACACGCCGTCCCACACAAAGGCTGCCATGCCTGCCGCAGGAATCAACGCGCACCACACGCGGTAGTCCATCGCCGCCTCGATGACGCTCTGCTGGTCGGTCAACAGCCAAAAGGCAACTCGGGGGAACGAATAAATCAGCGTGAACACGGCGGCGACAGCCAGCCCCCAGCCGAACAGTAGCCGCACGCAACGCCTCATGCGTTCCATGTCGCCCATGCCGTAGTATTTGCCCACCACGGCCTCGCCGGCAAAAGCGATGCCGTCCATGAAGTGGCTATAAAGCGTGAACAGTTGCAGGATCAAGGCGTTGACGGCAAGGATGAGGTCTCCGCTACGCGCACCGATGGACACGAATGCCAGACTCACGGTCATCAGCAGGAAACTGCGCACGAAGATGTCGCGGCTCACCTTGAAGTAACGACCCGCACCCTTGAAGCGCCACACCTTGCGCCAATCCAGCAAACCGTTCAGGCGAGGGAACTTGCGCTGCACCGTCAGGGCTGCATATAGCAATCCCAGCCATTCGCCCGCCAGTGTGCCCACGGCGATGCCCACAAAGCCCATCTTCAACAGATAGACGCAGATGAGGCTCGCAGCGATGTTGAACACGTTGGTCATGATCGAGATCCACATCGCGCTCTGTGAATCCTGCATGCCCAGCAGCCATCCCTTGAACGCCATCATCACCAGCACGGGCGGCACGCCCCAGATGCAGATGGTGAAGTAGGTGATGGCTAGCGAGGTGACCTCGGGCGACGGACCGATGATCCACAGCAGCAGCAGACGTATGGGCCATTGCAGCACGATGATGGCTGCCGAGATGACGGCTGCCAGTGCCGTGGACTCTCCTAGCAATTTGGCGCTCTCCTTGAAGTCACCGCTGCCGCATGTCTGCGCCGTCATGCCCGATGTGCTCATGCGCAGGAATCCGAAGTTCCAATACACCAGATTGAACATCATCGCACCCACTGCCACAGCGCCGATGAACACTTTGTCACCCAGGTGACCTGCAATGGCGGTGTCCACCAGTCCCAGTAACGGCACGGTGATGTTGGCGATTATCGCTGGCAACGCAATCCTCAATATCTCCCGATTCATTCCCTCTTTCATGCCCGCAAAGGTACAAAAAAAGCGGCTATTGCCGCTTTTTTGAAGAGTGGAGTAGGGTATTGTGTGGAATTATACCCACATCATCAATTCTCTGTATACAGTACCAGGAGTCTCATAGACCAAGTAATTGATCAGTGCCGTGAGGTCATCCATGCCGATGCCCTCAACACCATCAACGTTAGCGCCTTGAGGATTGATGGCCGAGTTATCGTCCAGCAAGTAGTTGATCAATGCGGTCAGGTCGTCCATGTTAATGTGGCCGTTACCGTCGGCATCGCCTGCTTGGACCGTCGGTGCGTTGAGCGACAAGGTGACCTGGACATTGTTCTGACCTGCTTTCAAGAAGTTCTTCAACTCGTCAAGCGACTGGTACTCAATCCTGCCCAAGCGCGTGTAACTGTAGGAGTTGGAGCCGTAGAACAGGCAGATGTAGCGGCTTGAATACAGCACCACGTCACCAGCCACGCAGGTCATGTACTCGTTGCTGGTCGTGAAGGTGCGGCCCAGGTCGCCCCACAACTCAAAGTTGTTGTCATTGACTGTGGCAGTGATATCGGCGTTTGCCAGCGCTGCTACCAGCTCGCGGGTGGCGGCATTGTCAACCAGTGTCATGACCTTAGTGTTGCCGTCGATGGTGAGGTAGAGTTTGTCGGTAACAGGCACCTCATTGACTGCGAAATCGAGCGTCTCAAGCCAGTTCTCAATGAGGGTGGCACGGTTGGGATGCTGGCTGTTGTTGATCCACAGGGATTCACCCATCCATTCAGCATCGGGCACCAGTCTGTGGGCATTGTTGACCACGGTCGAGATGCCGCTTGAGTGGCTCGAAACGATGAGTCCGAAGTGCTTGCCGGCCAGCTTGGCGCGATTCTGGAACAGATAGGTCTGGGCGGGTGCCGCCATTTGAGCGTGCCACAGCGGGGTGATAAAGATGATGTTGTCATACTCATCCACATCCTTGTTCACCGGTTTAATGGCAGGATAGCTGTCCAGGTTCTCGGGGTCAGCGTTGATGATGTTGAGCAGGTCGCGACCCAACTGGTAGTTATTGGCGTTGTAGTCCTGATTTTCGGCCACGGTCTGCACCTCCACCACATCGGCGTCGATAAAATCGGCGAGGGTGGCTGCGATCTGGCTGCAATGGCCAGTGTAGCTGTAATAGGCAATGAGCGTTCTGCCGGTTTCTGCCGTTTGGGCAGGCTGGGCGTTCAATTCAATCTCCTCGGTGCAGCAGCACAGCATCAGAATCATCACAAAAAAAGCAAAGTGTTTCATATCCTTTATTATTTTAGTTTTGGTTATCCGAGTGCAAAATTACATGGGGTTATCTTGCTGTGGCTTATCTGAATAACTTGAAAATCTACCATTTTTCACTTTTTTGTTTTTATTCTCCTCGGGTTTGTGAAATTATCACTAATTTTACCCCAAATTTCTAAAAGCAAGACTCATGAAAAAGTTCATTTTTGCCTTTTTACTTGGCTTTGTTTCAATCAGTGCTTTTGCACAAGTGAAAAACGCCCCGGTTCCTGGCACCGACGGGAACAAGTATGTGCCCTACGAGCAGCGCACTGGCAACGAGTCGGTCGTCTATTTCACCCGCAATCTCTCGGCCCAGGGGTTGATCATGGCCTATGAACAGGTCTGCGGCAACATCTGCGGGCATGTGGGTGTGAAACTGCACACGGGTGAGCCCAATGGTCCCAACATCATTCCCCGCGAGTGGGTCAAAGCGCTCATGGCAAAAGATCTGCCTCAGGCCAGCATCATCGAGACGAACACCTATTATGCGGGTGACCGCTACACTACCGAGCAGCACCGCCAGACCTTGAAAGTCAACGGTTGGACATTCTGCCCGGTTGATATCCTTGACGAGCAAGGTACCACGACGTTGCCCATCGAGGGCGGCAAGTGGTTCAAGAAAATGGCCGTTGGTTCACACCTGACGAACTATGATGCGATGGTGGCGCTGACGCACTTCAAGGGCCACACCCAGGGCGGTTTCGGTGGCTCGAACAAGAACATCGGCATCGGTTGTGCCGACGGACGCATCGGCAAGGCATGGATTCACACCACCCCCAACCAGGATAACCAATGGGACATCGCCGAAGAGGAATTCATGGAGCGCATGACCGAGTCCACCAAGGCCACCATCGACTATTTTGGCGACCATGTCACCTATGTCAACGTGATGCGCAACATGTCTGTCTCATGCGACTGCGAGGGTGTTGGCGCTGCACCCGTGGTGACCCCCGATGTGGGTATCCTGTCCTCGACCGATATCCTCGCCATCGATCAGGCTTGCGTTGACATCATCTATGCCATGACCGCTGCCGAACACCACGATATGGTGGAGCGCATCGAGTCGCGTCACGGACTGCGCCAGCTCTCTTACATGAAGGAACTGGGCATGGGCAACAACCGCTATATCCTCATCGACATTGACAACGGTGGACGACGCATCACCGCCGCCGAGGCTGCCCAGGGCCTCAAACCCTTTGTCAAAAAGAACTGACAACTCATTTTTGATGTCTTGAGCGGGCATTTACGATAATCACCTAACAAGGAGGGCAAGTTACTTTGAAATAACTTGCCCTCCTTGTTGGCTTGTCTTCTGAAACTTAGAACGGCTTGGCGTCGCTGCCGCTGAAGGACTGGAACAGCGAGTTCGCCAGGCTAGACGCACCGATGCGGAAGTATTGGTTATTCAGCCACTTCTCGCCCAGCACTTCCTTGACGATGGTGTAGTACTTGATGGCGTCCTCGGTGGTGCGGATGCCGCCCGATGCCTTGAAGCCCACCATGCGACCGTGCTGCACGAAGTATTCCTTGATGCACTGGCACATCACATAGGCGGCCTCGAGCGACGCGCCGGGATAGATCTTGCCCGTCGAGGTCTTGATGAAGTCACAGCCCGAGTACATCGACAGGATGCTGGCGCGGCGAATGGCCTCGGCGCTCTTCAGCAGACCGGTCTCAAGGATGACCTTCAAGGGACGCTCGCCCACCACTTGCTTGATCTCGGCGATTTCGTCGCACAGTTCCTCATAGGCCTCGTCCTTGAAGTAGCCCACGTTCAACACGATGTCCACCTCGTCGGCACCGTCGGCGATAGCCAGGGCGGTCTCGGCGATCTTGGTCTCGATGTGAGCCTGGCTTGAGGGGAAGCAGGCGCTGCACACGGCTACGTCAACACCGCTCACCTCGAGCGTGCCGCGCACCACAGCAGCAAAGTTGCTGTAAACGCAGATGGCGGCCACGTTCTTGTACTGGGGATAGTTGTTGTCAAAGTCATTGACCTTCTGCACAAAACGGGCTACGCTGCTCTCGCTGTCTTCGGTGGCCAGGGTGGTCAGGTCCACACAGTTGAGCAGGAACTGCTGCACTTCGGGAGTGTTGTTTTCGGCAGCGTGCTTGTCAATGATTTCCTGCACGGCGGCAGTCACGGCGGCATCGTCGATGGTGACGTTGCTCTGGTTGATGGCGGTCATGTACTTGTCCATCGGCTTGTGGTCATGCTCGTGATGCTCACAGCCGCATCCGCAATGTTCGTGTTCGTGATTGCTCATAATCGTTGATATTTTAATGGTTAATAAGATTTCATCTATCTGGCTGCGCCTCAGCCATCAAAAAACGGTTTTTATGGCTTCCGGCTTGCACTTAGTTTTTCGTTGTTCAAGTGGCGCGTCTTGTCGCGACTGGTCTTTTTGGCAAAGTTGCGCTCCAGTGCGGCATCCAGGTCGATGCCCGTCTGGTTGGCGAGGCACATCACCACCCACAGCACGTCGGCCAACTCATCGGCCAGGTCCAGGTCTTCGCCTGGCTTGCTTGACTGGTCGCCGTAGCGGCGTGCGATAACACGCGCCACCTCGCCCACTTCCTCGGTGAGCACGGCCATGTTGGTCAACTCGCTGAAGTAGCGCACTCCGTATTGTCGTATCCAAGCGTCAACACGCTCTTGGGCCTCTTGTATCGTCATGATGTGCAAAGATAGTGCAAGCCGAGCACAGAACAAAAAGAATTTATTCTT
>DAIREJ010000012.1:0-24195 GCA_036795635.1 Sodaliphilus sp. | reverse complement strand
CTCGAGAATCGTCTTGAGGTCGCCGGTGTTGATGGTGATAGCCATATTTAGTCTTTAGTCTCTAGTCCTTAGTTTTTAGTTGTCAGTTGTCAGTTGTCAGTTGACGGATGCTCCCTCCTCTCTCATCTCTCCTCACTCCTCCCTTTTGGAAGCGGTGATCCATTCGATTTTTTTGCGGGGGCCGGTAAGGCGATAAGGGAACTTCTTGGCGAGTTCCACCAGGCGGGGAATGTAGGCCATGTCGTGCCTGATGCGCGCCTCGATGTCGCCACCTTTGTACAGATCGATAATCATCGACTTGCCGCGGCTCAGTCGGATGTGCAGTTCGCGACGGCCGTCCTTTTTCTCCTCTTCGTCCTTTTCTTCCTCAACGAGGTGATATTGCCATTTAGTGCCTTCAAACAGTTTGTCGATTCGTTGCTGAAGTGCGGTTTTTGGCTTCTCGACAGGTTGCTTGTCGTTACCGTCGAACAGGCGGTGCAGCCAACCCTTGATGCCATGGAGTTGCGGGGTCTCGTCTTGGGTTTCGGGTACTGGAGTGACTGCCTGCTGCCAGTCATCACGCACCTCGCCGCGCACGGTGAAACGTCCGTCGCGTGCCATGTAGGCGAAGTCTACCATATAGGGCTTAATGAGGTCCAGGTGGTTGATGAAGTCGTCGTGGGGGATGGGCAGGTCGAGCGTCTTGTAGCGGTTCAAGTGGATGAGCAGTCTGGCCTTGTGGCCGTCGGCATGACGTTTGTCCAGATGGTAGGTGATGCCAGTGCCGTCGAAGTAGCGCTCCAAGTACACATCGATGTTGTTCATCGCCATGTTGCGCATTTTCACGCCTTTGCTGTCGGCCTTAAAGGCATCGGTGAGCTGTTCGCGCCACTGTTCGGCATGTTGGAGGAACACCTGCGAGGACTCTACCACGCGGCTGCGGTCAATGACCTCCATGGGGGCTCCGCTCCATTGCTGGTGGTAGTGCAAATCCTCGATGTCGATGCGGGCGCCCACGGTATTGCCTCGCACGGCATGACATAATGTCAGTCCGCAGGGCGATTTCACGTTCAGCCCCACGCTATATTGGTCCACATTGACCAGTTGTACCATGTCCTCGGTAATGATGCCGTTAACCAGTTCCCGCCGTGCTGCCTCATACTCTTGTAGCATCCTCGCACTCAACCGCGGTCCTGTGCCCTGATGGCCGTTCACACCAGGCCTATCACCGAAGGCGGGCTTCATGATATGGTCAATGTCGCCAGCCACTCGACGTGACTCGCTTCCCTCGGCTTCGGTGTAGGTGTAGATAAACATCAGTCAACTATCAAGCAAAAACCGTGCCTGTCATATTTTAAATACGAATATGCACGAATTATCGTAGGCAAGTTCCATTCTTGGGCTCTAAACGAGGATTACACTAATTAAACGAACCTAATTCATTGAAAATCAAATTCATTTAATTAGTGTAATCCGTAGTTGAAAGCGTTGTCAGTTGAGGATGATGGAGATGATGGCGTTGATGTCGGCGATGTTGACTTCGCCGTCGTGGTTCACGTCGCCGTTCTCGGTCGGCTGGATGTTCAGCAGAATCATCTTGATGACGGTGTTGACGTCGGCAATGTTGACTTCGCCGTCGCTGTTCACGTCACCAGTGGGGAGTGCAGGCTCAATGTTGGGATAATGGCTATAGAAAGACTTTATCGCCAAGGTGTGGTCGCCCACCGTGCCATTCTTGATCAGGGTGAACTTGATGTTCTTGATGGTGATGGGATAGGTCTCCAAATTGTCGGTTCCGCCCAGGGCCTCAAGGTCCAGACGGATGGTGTGGTCCACACCGGTCTCGAAGGTTGCTGCCCCGTTTTCGGGACTGATTTTCATATAGTTCGACTTGTCGAAGAGCCTGTTGCGCGCGTCAATTTGGACATTCTCGATGGGCATGGTGCTGTTGAAGGTCAGGCCCACCGTGTCGGGCAGGCTGTAGAGTGTCACGTCTTTGGTCATCTGCAGGTAGGGGGCGCGGTTGGTGCTATAGGTATAGGAGATGATGCCTGTGGCCTCGTCGATGCTGATATCCTTGGCTCCGGCGCCCTTGAAGGTCCATCCGTCCCACCCTTGATACAGGTAAGGCTTGTCACTGATTTCGACGGTCACGTCGGTGTTGCCGAGGGTGCACTGCAGCGTGGTGCTGCCGTTGCTCTCGCCACGCAGTATGCCGTCGGTGACGCTGGCCACGGTGTTGTCGCCGATGGTCCAGTCAATCATCGCGGGATCAAAATAATAGTCGGTGAACAGGACTCTGGACGTCACCTCAATGGGGTAGTCGCGCTGGTCGATGAGGATGGGTTTGAGCATGATTGTCGGTTCGCCCTCCTGGATGTGCACGGGTACTGTGGCGACCATGTCGCCCAATGTGGCGGTGAGCGTTCCCCAGGTCCCGGCAGCACCGGCGATAAAGGTGCTGTCGCTCGCTGTGCCCAGCGATGCGTCGCACGACAGGGCGAAGCCTTTCACGTCATCGTCAATCAGTTCACCAATGCTGTTGTAGCCCAACACGCGTGGCGTGACTGTGGCTAACTCGGGGACGTCGATGCGGTGCATGTCAAACGCAATGCTGTCTAGCTCATTGTCTTCCTCGCCGACGGCAACCGCCATCCATCCGCAAGCCACCCCTCGCGGGGTTCCCTCGGTCGTGGTGTTGATGATTTTGCCCAGCACCACCATCTCGGCCGATCCGCCGGCATCCATGTTCACCATGGTTGAAACATCAGGACACATCTGCTTGAGGATTTGGCATGCATGAGAGGTGGAGCAACCCCACGACAAACCGTAAAGGGGACTTGTAGATTTGTCCACGACGATCATGTAAAGGTGCTTGCCGTCGGCGCTGGCGCCGTAGCAAGTGCGCGAATAGATTTCGGAATTGTAGGCCTCGTCGAAGTTGCGTTCGGTGAGTTCGCCGTTGATCATGATGGTTGAGTTGCCGGTCACCAGTTGCTCAATGTCGGGTTCCACATAGGGAACATTCTCTTCTAGGCTTTGCCAGCCCGATGTGACCTCAATCATGTCTCCCTCTTCCAGCGCGGCCATGGCCTCCTTGTTGGCCTCACCGGTGACGGTGAGGCAAGCGTCATAGTCGCCGAGTGTCTGTCGGTCGGCACCGTTGACGATTTTGGCAATGGTGAATCTCATTGGGCTGTTGTTTTTCCAACCTTCTCCCTCGACAAACGTCAGGTAGTAGTTATCGCTATGGTTGTTGCCTCGGGTGTTATAGGCCACCCAGTCATCCTCGAACTCACGTGTGCGCGTGTAGCGCGGATTCCATAGACAAATTTCGCCGGTCACTGCACGGCGGTTGATGTTGTGATAGGCAATGCTAAAGGGAAGTTTCTCACTGAAGATGGAACCCCACCACAACATGCGCCCGAAAACTAGCGTCTTGTCATGTGTGATGGATGCCACACCAGTGCGTGTGGGACCGCCGTCCCACAGGTCGATGGTGTTGTTGTCGTTGACAACGGTGGTGTCGTTGCGCACCACACCGCCCATGGGTGTGCCCAGCTCAAATGAGGTCAACGGAACACCAGTGCCGCCCACGACCCAGAAGTTGGCGTTACATGCCGCAACGGGACGCTTGGTGGCTGTGCGGTTGCGCTCCAGGGCATCGGTCAACAGCTCAGTCTTGCCCAGCGTGTTCAGAGCCGTGGTGGTTTCCACACGGTTGTGCGGGTTGTTCAGGTCCACCGACAAGACATAACAGTTTATCGCATCGCCGATGCGGATGATGGTATTCATGATTCCAGGTCCCACCTGTCGATGAACGATGGTATCGACATGATAGTAGTCTCCATCAATCATGATGTCGGCATGGGCGGGAATGGCCATTGCCATCAAAAACATGATGTATAGTAACCGTTTTTTCATTGCTGTAATGGATTATATTAATGGTGCAAAGATAGCGCATAGATACGGATAAATCGGTATCTATGCCAGGTTTTTTGAAAAAACAGGACTACTTGCCCACGATGTAGCGTCGCACGGGCAGCATGCGCAGCAATATCACGAGCACCAGGCAGACGAGGAATGCCAGCACGCCGCTTACCAGGCTGTCAACCACCCAGTGCGTGTTGCCTAGCCATGACTGCGTCAAGGGCCATACGATCTGCCGCAGCACAATCATCTGGGAAAGGTAGATGCCCAGGGTGCAGTTGCTCAACAGTGGCCACCAGGTGGCGGCAGCAGCGTGTTTCTTGCTGTCATAGCGTTTGGGGGCGAACCGTTGAATCAGGGTGAACAGCAGTGTCGCCATTGCCACGTTGTTGACGCTGATGTCGTTGGTGATGGTGTCGATGTGCTGCTGCCAATTGATATTGAAATGACCCTGCACCAGGAACTCAAACAGCGGCATCATCACGAGGCCGAAGAGAATCAGCAGTGCCCATTTCCAGCCATGCTTGCGGGTGAACACGGGTAGGCCGTAGCGGTGCAGGTAATAGCCCAACAGCACATAGCCGTAGTAGTTGGCGAATGCTCCGAACATGTTGTGGCTGTACTGTGACGCCTCCATGAAGATGCCGTGCTGATAGGGGATAAACGATGAGAGCACCCACAATCCGAGCACGACTTCCACACCACGTTTGCCGATGGCGGCGATGCACTTGCTCATCAACGGCAAGGTCACATAGATGACCAACAGCACATAGACGTACCAGAGCAGGCCCTCGACAGGATGGAAAAGGATGGATGTGAGCAGCCGCGGGGTGAAGTTGTGCAGCAAGAAAGCGTGCTCCAAGAGATAGACCACTGTCCAAACCACCAACGGCGGCAGAATCACTTTCAGGCGCCGCATGACGAACTTTTTCCCTGGCTTGGTCACCGGCAAGAGCAGGGCACCCGTGATCATGAAGAACAGGTTGCAGTTCACCGCCACCAGCACGGTGTAAACTGCACCGGCAATGCTGGGGGTGTTGTAGTAGGTGTCGTATTGACGGATGGGCGTGTGAATGAGAATGACCAGCAAGCAGGCCACAACGCGCAGGATATCCAGATAGGGAATGCGCCGCTGTAGTCTTGCTTCACTCATCATGGCTGCACAACGGTTTTGGTTTCTATCATTGCAACGGCATGGGCGGCGATGCCCTCGCCGCGGCCGGTATAGCCCAACTTTTCGGTCGTGGTCGCCTTGACGGAAACCTGACTGGGGTCACAACCCATGCATGTAGCCAATTCGTTGATCATCGCGGGGATGTGCGGACTGAGTTTGGGTTGCTCGGCGCAGATGGTGATGTCGCAATTACCCAAACGATAGCCTTGCTCGTCGAGTAGGGTGATGACGTGCTTGAGCAGCAGGCGGCTGTCAATGCCTTTGTACTGTGGGTCGGAGTCAGGGAAATGATAGCCGATATCACGCAATGATGCGGCACCCAGTAGGGCGTCGCACAGAGCATGAATCGCTACGTCGGCATCGCTGTGTCCCAGCAAGCCGCGGTCCCAGGGTATATTCACGCCACACAGCCAGAGGGGCCTGCCCTCGACAAGCCGGTGAACGTCAAATCCCAGTCCCACGCGTGTCATTTTTTCAGTTTCTTGTCCTTAGTTGCCGCCAAACAGGCCCTTAATGCCGTCCATGTCGAAGGACAAGGTGAAGCGCAGCGTTTGGTCCAGCGGACTGTTTTGAGCCGTCGCAATCATGTAGCTGGCGTCAATCTTGATGACCTGGAGGGCAAATCCGGCACCCAGTCCGAAGTACTGGCGGTTACCGGCATACTTGCTCTCGTAGTAGTAGCCACCACGCAGGAAGAACTTCTGGTCGTAGGCATACTCGGCGCCTACCGAGTAGGTGATGCGTTTGGCGAAGTTGTCACCGAAGCTGTCGAAGATACCCGCGATGGATGACTTGTCTTTCCATTCCTGCTCAGCATCGGTGAAGGCAGCATCATTATATTCGCCATTAGGCCAAAATTCTGGGTCTGACTGTCGCGGTTTTGCAGGCACCATCATCTTGTTGGCATCTAATGACAACATCAGGTTGTTGCCCTCGGCCAGGGGGAAGGTGAATGCTGTACCAATCTTGAGATTAGCAGGCAGAAAAGCGGGGTCGTTGCCGCCATTATAGGACACCTTAGAACCTATGTTGGACAGGTTGAAACCCAAAGACCACTGACACTCGTTGCGGCCAATGATAGGGTACGTGGTGTAGTAGCCCGAGATGTCGGCGGCAAATGCCGTCGCACTTGTGGACTCACCCGTGTTCATACCAGAGCCATAACCCAAATCGCTGTAGATGAAGCGCAGGGCAACACCCATCGAGAATTTCTCACTCAGTTTGCGGCTATAGCCCAGGTCCACAGCCATCTCAAACGGGTTGATGGTCGCCAACGAGGTTTCGCTGCCATCACTGAGGGATACTTCGCCCAGCGAGAAATAGCGCAGCGAGGCACTCACGGCCTGATTGTCGCCACCTCCAATCTTGTAGTATCCTGCGAGGTTGGCCAGATAGATGTCGTTGACAATCTTGCGCAACCAGGGCGTGTAGGACAGCGACACACCAGCCTGGCTGAAGGCAAAGGCATACTTTGACGGGTTCCAGAACTGTGAGTTCACGTCGGGCTCGGTGGCGGCACCCAGGTCACCCATCGAGGCGCCACGTGCGTCAGGGGTGATGCTCAACGAGGTAACACCAGTGGTAATGGGATTGAACTCGTCGCGGATGTCGCTTTCTTGAGCCAGTGCGGTCAATGCCGCAGCCATCATGGCGATGGCAAGTATCGGTTTTATCAGTTTCATTTTCTTCAATAAAATTGGTTTACTTTTTACCTAATTAACTCTAAAACCGCCTGATTATTGTATAACTCGAGCGAATATTGCCATCACGGGCATTACAGGACGGGCTGGAGAGTCTGGACTTGTTAGACTCACTGGATGGACTGGACTTACTGGATTGATGCAATGGGAAATCATTCAAGTTTTATCGTCACGTTATTTTTTGCCGAACTTTCAAAAGATGTTACCTTTGCAAGCGAGTTATGCAATTTGACACCTACACATACGCCTTGTTCCTTCCCCTGGTGTTCTTTGTTTACTGGGGATTGCGGCGTCATTTGCGATGGCAGAATCTGTTCCTGCTGGTGGCCAGTTATGTGTTCTATGGCTGGTGGGACTGGCGCATGCTGGGGTTGATTGTACTCACCTCGCTCTCTAC
Organism: Sodaliphilus sp.; assembly: GCA_036795635.1. Taxonomy (GTDB): domain Bacteria; phylum Bacteroidota; class Bacteroidia; order Bacteroidales; family Muribaculaceae; genus Sodaliphilus. The sequence continues at coordinate 17,012 of DAIREJ010000012.1, read as the reverse complement.
TTGGGGCACTGCCCTGATGATGCGTGGCGACCGCTCACGGCATGACAAGGCGTGGGCTGTGCTGAACATCGTGCTGAATGTGGGTATTCTGGCGGTTTTCAAGTACCTGAACTTCATGCGTGACAGTTTCGTGCATCTGCTGAACCTGTTCGGGGCGCACCCCGACTGGCCCACGTTGCAGATACTGCTGCCCGTGGGTATCTCGTTCTATACCTTCCAGGCCATCAGTTACACCATTGACGTGTATCGTGACGACATTAAAGCCACGCGCGATGTTCTCGCTTTCGGGGTGTTCATCGCCTTTTTCCCGCAACTTGTCGCTGGCCCTATTGAGCGTGCCGTCAACCTGTTGCCTCAGTTCATGCGGCAGAAGTCGTTTGACTATGACAACGCAGTCGTTGGCATGCGGCAGATTCTGTGGGGATTGGCCAAGAAACTGATTGTCGCCGACAGCGTGGGGTTCTATGTGGACCAGTTGATGGCTAATCCGTATTATTACTCCGGCCCCAGCATGATTTGGGCGGGCATCTTGTTCGCTGTGCAGATTTATGCCGACTTCTCGGGCTATAGCGACATCGCTATCGGCTCAGCTAGATTGTTGAACATCAGGCTGCAACCCAACTTCCGTTATCCGTTCTTCTCGCGCAACATGAAGGAACTGTGGCAGCGGTGGCACATCTCGTTGATGACGTGGTTCCGCCATTATGTCTATTTCCCGCTGGGCGGTTCGCGCCGTGGCAGGTGGCGCACCGTGCTGAATGTCATGATCGTCTTTGCGCTCTCTGGCCTGTGGCATGGCGCTAACTGGACTTTTGTTATCTGGGGTGTGGTGAATGGTCTGCTGCTGATACCGTTCGTGTTCATGACCCGCCGCCAAATGGGCGAGCACGCCTCGTTGCGTGATATTCCCAAATGCTTGCTCACGTTCTTCCTGTTCGCGATGGTGTTCATCGCTTTCAGGGCCAACGGTATTGCCCATTTGGGTCAAATCTGTGATGTGATTGCTAACGGCTCATGGCGCGTGTGGCCCGTCTTTGGGCAGGCGGTTTTCTACATCGTGCCTTTCTTCGTTATTGAATGGCTGGGCCGCAAGCAGGAGTTCCCGTTGCAGTGTCTGCCGTTCCCGACGTGGGTGCGTTGGCTGCTTTACTGGTCCTTGTTGGCGGGCATCTCCATTGCCTGCCTGGACCGCAATATGCAGTTCATTTATTTCCAGTTCTAACGATATCGGCTGTAAAAACGAGGGAGCGCCTACAGCGCTCCCTCGTTTTTCATGTATGCTGTGAGTGATTTAATCAATTCCAGGTATTATAGACCAGGTAGTAGATGAGACTTGTCAAATCATCCATGTCCACTTCGCCAATCAGGTCACAGTTGGCTGCCTCCATGTCAAGGCCTGTGGTCTCGTTGGTGACTAGATAATTGATAAGTGCAGTCAGGTCATCCATGCCCACAACTCCGTTGCCGTCCACGTCACCGCGAATGCTTGTGGAGGCTTGCTCGGCGATCTCGTCAAGGACAATCTGCAGCTGGCTGGCATTGCTGGCCATGACATCGTCGGCATAGACCTCAAAGGCGTTCACCGTGCCGTTGTCGGCTTTGACGAAGTGGCTGCCGGCGGCATTGAGGAAGTAGGCGTTCTCGATGTTCTTTTGCACGAACTCACCCACGGCCATGTGATAGGTGCCGCTGGTGATGGCGCTGGGGTTGGGCTTCACGTTCACGTTGTTGGCGCTGAAGACGAAGGTCTTGCCGCGCATGTCGGTGCCGTTTGCGCCGTCATAGGGAGCCACGAAGTAGGGCACGTTGGCCTCCAGGGTGTTGCCCACATAGCCAGCCAGGAGCTTGGCGTCATCGGCGGTGTCCTCTTCCTCGTTGAAGTTGCACACCCACAACCCCTTGGCATCGGTCTTGCTGTGCATCCAGTCGATGGCAGCACCGTCGGCGGTCACGCTGGTGGCAGCAAAGGGCAATACCATGGTGCTCCAACCGCCTGCTTGTCCGGCATGACGGCCCTTGTTGAACTTGCGCTCATAGCTGATGTTGTCGGCCTTGAAGCGGAACGGAGCAAAGAAGTCATAGCCGTGCTTGATGACGATGTCGCCCTGGGCGATGTTGTTCTTGATGACGTTCTTGCCCTCCAGACCGTTGGGAATGGTTTTCTCTCCTGTTGCGATGTAGTACAGCGTGTTGGGATTGCTGTTGGGGACAACCGATGTCACATCGATGTCCTCGAAGCTCACGGCAACTGCATCCTCGGGAATCGTGACGTCACCGCTCATGTTGTGTCCCATGCGCACGCCGTCGCTGGTCCAGGTCACAAGACCGCGGTTGACGGTGTAGAATTTGCTGCCGCCTGGCGGCACGAGGTTTGTGGTCACGTCGTTCTCGTTGCGACCATAGATGTTGAGCGCGTAGCGTGAGCCGAAGGCCAGGTTGTCGAAGTCGAAGTAGAACGTCTGCGTCGCTCCGGCAGGGATGTTGACCGCCATGTTCTGGTAGCTGATCATCGTGCCGTGGTCGTTCTCGTCCACAATGAAGATGGGTGCCAGCAGATAGCGGGTGTAGTCACCGTCGGCATGGTTGGTCACATCGACCTTGAAGCGGATGAAGCTGTCATACACGTTCATGTTCTCGTCGGCTCCCATGGCGTTGATGTCAACGGTCAGGTTCATGGGCACCATCGAGTTGTCGGCGATGGTTACGCTGCCAGTGCCGGGAATGGCGTCCGACCAGGTGTTGTCATAGGTGGACAGATAGGCGCTCTTGGTGCCGGGATTCTTCGGGGTGAAGTTGAAGGTGACCACCTTGGTGCCGCCAGCGGGAATCTCGGTCTCGATGACGGTGGTGTACTCACCATACTCGTCGATGGGCTCGTTGCCGACATAGAGGAAGAGACGGCCGCTGTAACGGTCATTACCGTTGTTCTTGACGGTCACGTGGCACTGCTCGGCGGTGCCCACTTTCTCACCACCGGTGAATTCAAAGTTGGTGGCTTGGAGGTTGACAATAGGATGGTCGGTAATGGTGACCCAGTTGCCGTTGAAGGTGAGCTCGCAGTAGTAGCGGTCACTCTCAATCATGGGATTCCACACGTTGCTGCCGGGGAGGGAGCTCACAGGCACAATCTTGTAGGTGCCGCTGGTGATGTTCTTTCCGAACGGATAGGTCACAGAACTCTGTGCCTCGGGCCAGCTGTCGGTGATGGACAGGTAGTTGGCACCGTAATAGGTCTGGGCGATAATCTCGACGAAGTTGTCGTTGCTGTCATACAAGGCGATGCCGCGCAAGTACTTGGTGCCATCGTCGATGTGGTCCTCGGCGGTCACCTTGATGCGGCGGTTCTTGTTGAACTTGAAGTTGCCGTCGTCGCTACGCTCAAACGTGCGCGTTCCTGTATAGTACATGTTCCAGACGGTGAGGCGATGGTCAACCTCCTCGGGCACACCGCTGTAACCTGGCATGATGCCGATGATGGCGGTCTGGTCAATGTTGTAGCCTTCCATGCTGTGTGCCGCACCGACACCTCCGGCATAGGGATTGAGCACCGACAGGACGAAGTAACCGTCGCCGATGCCTCCCCATCCCCAGTTAATGTGGAAATAGTCACCGTAGGCGTAGCCGTCGCACACGAAGGAGTGTCCGCCGCCCGAACCGGCGCGGCCGTTATAGATCATGGGGCGTCCGGCGACCAGCTCCTGGTAGATCATCTCTTCCCAATCGGCTTGCTCATAGTCGCTGCGGTAAACCAGTTTGGCGTCATAGTTGAAGTACTCGTTCAGCGCAGTTGGGATGTAGGGGTCGCTGGTGCTTGAGGCATTCAGGCCATATTGCATGTGGGCGGCACAGCCGGCATAGAGCATGAGCCATGCCACGGCATCCTTCTCGGCCTCGGTTTCAGCGCCGGTGTAGCGGTCCTTCATGTTGTCCCAGTCAAAGTACATGGGCATCAGCGGATCGGTGTCAAAGAGACCGTATTCCTCATTCATGTAAAAGATGACCTGATAGGAGGGGATGGTCTGGGAACATGCCAGCGGGAACTTATAATAGTTCATGACCTGGGCCATCGCAGTGGCCACACAACCGGTGTAAGCTAGTTCGCCCACGGTGTCACCGTCCTCGGTGATGTCCATGAACTCGGGACAGCGGTTCCAGTAGGGATCGGCCTGATCCCAGTGGCTGGTGATCATCGGCGAGATGCTGTTGTGGGTGGGACGCGGAGCGGTCAGGTCTTCGGCGGTGAGTCCCAGCTGGTCGAGCATGGCGATCTGCTCACTGTAGCCCATAAGCCACTCCTGCATGTTGACAGGCACATTGGCAGGATCAAAACTGCCGCTGTCGGTATAGCCCAGGACGCTCATCGTGCGGTCATCGCCCGACACGATCACAAAGCCCTTGTTGCCGTCAGTGGAGTTGAATATGTAATAATCAGGATTTGCTTTTGGAGCCATCATTCGTTTTGAGATGTTGGCCGGCTGTGACTTAAGGGTTGTTTTGATGTTTCGATCGCTCAAGAACTGCTTCGCAGCCAGTAACGCCTTCTCAGGTGATACAGGCGTGGCAAGCGCAGTGGCAGCGACTAATAGCGCCGCTAATAATAAGGTTTTTCTCATGTCTTGATGTTAATGTTATTAGTGGTTAATGTTGGTTTCGTGTGAAGAGTCTGGGCAAAATTATGGTATATTTTTAAAATATACAAAATTAGGCGCAAAAAAAACATTTCGCGCCCAATAAATTATAGACTTTTAATAAATTACGGTTTTTAACTAAAAATTGATATTTTGGGGTTATTCGGTTTTAGTATTCTTGGTAAGTGTTTCGTTTTCAGTGGGTTTCTTGCTGTGGACGCGTACTTTCAATTCGTCAAAGCCGAAGCCGTAAACGCCGTTGACGTTGCTCTGGGTGATGATAGCCTCGCGGTCGGTTTCCTTGATGATGCGGAAGATGTTCACGCTCTCGTGCTTGCGGCACATGACCATGACTATCTTCACGGCGTCCTTAGTGTACCAGCCGATGCCGTCGAGGATAGTGCATCCGCGGTGGGCCACTTTGTTGATGTTGTCGGCAATCTCTTCCCACTTCTTGCTGATAATCATGAACTGGACGCTCTGACGTGTGTTGTTGATGACACGGTCGGCAGCCACCGAGTAGATGACCATGTAAATGAGACCGTACACGATTTTATCAATCGAGTGGAACAGTAACCATGACGAGCAGATGATGAGCACGTCGCAGTACATCATCGTGCGGCCAAACGAGATGGTGCTGTGCTTGGCGACCATCGCCGCGATGATATCAGTACCGCCCGTGCTGCCGCCATGGGTGAACACCACGCCCAGTCCCAGTCCGCACAACACGGCACCCAGGATAACGTTCATGAACGTCTGCTGCTGCACGATGGGTTCGGGGAACATGGGCTGCAGGAAACCAATGAAAATGGTGGCGATGGTAGCGCCCATGATGGTGCGCAGCACAAACTGCTTGCCCACGCTGCGGAAAGCGATGCACAGCAGGATGATGTTGATGGCGTAGTAGGTGAGTGCCACGTTCCATCCCAGCCAGAAGTGGATCAAGGAGGACAGACCCGTCACACTGCCAATCACGATTTTCTCGGGCAGGATAAACGCCGTGAAACCAAAGGCATAGGTGAACAGACCCAGCGTGATCATCACATAGTCCTTGGCGAGATTGAGGGTTTTTCTTGTCTTGTCAGTCATGTCATTAAAACGGTTTGAGACCGCAAAATTACATCAAAAAAACGAGATACAGTTCACTTCAGCAACAATTTCCACCTGCAGGGCGGGAATTGTTATAGTCAATCGAATTGGAACGTGATGTTATTTAACAAGGCGCAAGCCACCACTGCTATTGTTTCCGGTCGGTGTGAAATTATCCCGATAGGATATGCGGTTGTAGATGTACTCACCGTTCCAACAGCCTCCACGCAACACACGGTTATTTCCTGTCTCGGGCCCCGTTGGATTGACCTGGGCATCGGCAGTGTATAATTTGTACCAGTCGTTGCACCATTCCCACACGTTTCCGGTCATGTCATACAATCCCAACTCATTGGGCGCTTTCGTGCCCACGGGATGTGTCGTGTTATTACAGTTGTCAATAAACCAAGCCACAGCGCCCATGTCATCGCTTCCGGCATACCTAAAGCCCTGACTCTTGTTTCCGCCACGCGCGGCAAATTCCCATTCAGCCTCGGTGGGCAAGCGGAAGGTCTCGCCCGTGAGCTGGTTCAGTTGGGTGATGAAATTTTGGCAGTCCACCCACGACACTTTGTCGACTGGGCGTTGCAGGTCGCCGGTGTGATAACTCGGGTTACTGCCCATTACCGCCAGCCACAACTCTTGCGTCACCTCGGTTTGGCCAATGGTGTAGGATGAGAGCGTCACCTCATGGACTGGCAATTCATTCGGTCTAACGCTTTCACCCTGTTCTTCTGTGCCGCCCATCATGAAGGTACCACCTTTGACTGGCACCATTGTGAAGGATACGCCGTTGACGGTGTAAACCTCGTTATCGTCAAGAACGAGGCGCAGGCCGAGACGGTTGTATGAGTTCGTCATGTTTTCCACGTCGCGATAAGACACACGACTATATCTTGCACTGGAGTACCAGCTACCTCCACGGAACACTCGCTGTGTACCTGTTTCTGGTCCTGTTGGGTCAATTTGAGCTTCGGCTGAGTATCTGGCGTACCAGTCTTGCACCCACTCCCACACGTTGCCGGTCATGTCATAAAGCCCCAACTCATTGGGCGCTTTTGTGCCCACGACATGAGACATCGCATCACTGTTGTCCTCATACCAAGCGACAGCATCGATGTCATTGCTGCCTGAGTATTTATAGCCTTGGCTCTTGTTGCCGCCACGCGCAGCATACTCCCATTCAGCCTCGGTGGGCATACGGAACTGTTTGCCTGTCATCTGGTTCAGTTGGGTGATAAAGGCTTGGCAGTCGTTCCATGAAACCATTTCCACGGGGAGGTTCGGGTCGTTTGCGAAATAGCTCGGGTTGCTGCCCATCACAGCTTGCCACAACGCCTGGGTCACTTCGGTCTGGCCGATGTAGTAAGAAGACAAGGTCACTTCATGGACCGGTTTCTCATCGTTGTAGGCATCGCTGCCCTGCTCCTCGGTCGCGCCCATCATGAAGGTGCCGCCCTCTACCTTGACCATATTGAAGGAAACGCCGTTGACAGTGATGGTCTGGGTAACGGGATCTTCAGGGATTTCAGGTTCTGGCGGCCATTGGTTGAACACCAAGAAGTTGATGAGTGTAGTCAAATCGTCCATACCTACGCCACCGATCAAGTTGGTATCTGCATTTGTGAGGCTGATTCCCGTAGCGTCGTTAAACACCAGGTAGTTGATCAACCTGGTCAAGTCATCCATGTTGACAAAACCGTCCATGTTCAAGTCGCCCCGCTCGGTATAGACAGTGACTACGCAGGAGTCTCCCTCGGCATATCCGTCAGTGGAGTTGACAGTGATTGTGGTGACACCCTCGGTGATACCTACAACTTGGATTTTACCGTTCGCCATTCGTGCAGCAGCCACTGCGGGATTGCTTGAGGTCACTACCAAATCGGTGGAAACGGGGCTGACGCTTGGTGTCAAGAGGAGGATGTGGTTCGGCAGCAGGTCAGCCTCGTGCTGGTCGAGCGAGATGAAGATGAAGTGTTCCACCACAACCACATGACAAGTGGCTTGCAAACCACGACAAGTAGCAGTGATATCGCACTCGCCAGGACTGACCGCTGTCACGTTGCCTTGGTCATTAACGGTCGCGATTGCCGCGTTGGTGGTGGTCCACGTCACGACCTTGTCGGTAGCGTCCTCGGGCATGACGGTCGCCGTGAGCGTCAGTTGGGAACCGACCTCAAGTTTGGCGAATGTTTGGTTAAGCGTTAACTCGGTGGGCGGGATTTCGGTCACCGTCACATGACACACAGCGACCTTGTCAAGTAGAATTGCTTTGATGTCGCACTCGCCGGCGCCGACCGCAGTGATTTCGCCATTCATCACAGTGGCGACTTGTTCGTTGCTTGAAGTCCAAATGATAATACCGGGTGTGGTATTGGCAGGAGCAGGCGTAGCTGTCAGCGTCAATTGGTTGCCCACCAGCAAGTCCACACTGTCCTTGTTGAGGGTGATACCCGTAGGCTCTATCGCGTCACCAGTGATGTTGATGAAGTAGTTCCAGTAGGGCGCGGTAAAGTAGGATGCCAGCGACGAGGCAGGCACATGCAACTCGCTATCATAGCCCGTGAACGTCTGCCCGTTGCAGGTGGGCGGAACAGTCGCGTAGGAATAGATAGTCGTGGGATTCACTTGCAAACCCTGAACACCCGTAACGCCACTCATGACATACAGCTGGTCAACATCTGCCGCCAACGCCCCAGCGGTCCAAGTTCCATTGCCTGTGATGACCAAGGACCCGATATGACAGTTAGTGAAAGCCGTGTTGTCAATACTTGTGATAGTCACAGGAAGTACCAAATGTGTTATATCAGCATTGGCAAATGCCTCATAACCGATGCCGGTCACTGTATAGGTCACCCCGTCGTAGATCACTGTGCTAGGCACGATGATAACCCCCTGATAGGGTTCCTCGCTACGGGCAACAATTACCTCGTTATCACTTGTGATTTTGTAATAGATGCCGTCAACATCAAAATCATAGTCATAGAAACCAACGATATGTTGGAAGTTACACCATCCTGGTGCATTCCTATAGGCTTCAATGGCAGAATAGGGCACATAAAGTGTAGTGTTTAGATAAACACCTTCATCAAAATTTGTGCTTGAGGCGTTTGGGGGCACTGTTCCCAAACAAGTAATTCTTGTCAAATTCGGGCAATTGGAGAAACATACAGGACCGTCATCATAAGGGTAATCAATGTCATCTATAGATTCGATAGTAGCCGGTAAAGTGACACTGGTTAGATTTTCACAATCCTTAAAAGCATTATATCCTATTGATGTGACCGAATACCCATGGACACTGCTTGGTATTACGATGTCTCCAGAATAATAGAATACTTCCACAAGATAACGATCATCATAAGGATCTTCTCCCCAACCTTTTTCAAGAAAGCATAGTGAATAAAGCCCCCCAAAAGTCACTTGAACAGTTCCAGCGTATAGTTTCTTGTAGAATATGCCCGCTTCTTCATGGGTTTTTGCAAACCTAGGACTAAATGAACAATCACATTGACTAATATAACTGGGAAGTTTTCCTTCAGCAATGGCAAATGCTCTAATATTACTTTCAGTGGTTTTACAGTCGGACACAGGTTCTAAGCCCCCATGAGCATTTTCAGAATAACCCTCCCCATAAGGGTATCGAGAAAAAATAGAGCTTGCCTCGGTTGGATAAAAATGGATATAAATGCTTGCAATTAAATCAGAATTTCTGCAGATATCTCTTTCGTGTTTATCAACCGCAGGTGTAAATCCACCATAAACAACCCAATCTTCATCATAATATGAAAAAAAACTCTCTGCAGATACTAATTCTTCTACATAGCTTGGAGAAGCTGTCCTTTCATGAGAAGTGATGTAACTGAAATAATTAGTGTTTATAAATTCTGTCTTGTAGTTAGAATAGGCTTCGGTATTGACAAATAAAACTAGCCAATTGTCATAGTCTGATGAATAATCATCTTCTGAGTACCAATCATCAATGCCCAATCCGTCGAATGGTATTCGTTGAACATGTTCGTCAAAGCTATCGTTTGTACACGGCGGAGTTGCACTCAAGCAAGTTAAATACCTTAGATTCGGACAACTCTTAAATGCAGCGACACCTATCGAAGTAATTGTCTCTGGCAACGTGATTTCATGTAAACAGTGATTTCCGTAAAATGCACTATCTCCAATAGCAGTTACCATATAACTTATACCATTAAATGACACATTGCGTGGGATGATAATATCCGTTACATCGTTAGAATTATTAGTAATAGATACGACCTTGACAGTTGTTTTTGAAGTGGTTGCATAATTAATGCCGTTGATTTCAAAACCATTGGCAAGTACAGTATCCATTTCAACAATGCTTTCAAAAAAAGGACTCCATTCATTTGAAGTTTGATATTTCTCTATAGACCCAATAGGCACATAAAGCCTGCGGCCAGAATAGTCACCTGATTCTAGATAAAAGGAATCATCAGTTGAAACATTTGAAGGGTCCAAGATATGGCAATAGACACTTTGAAGCCCGCAGCAATATGCGAATGCACCGGTACCGATATAAGTGACAGAGTTTGGAATGATGATGTTGGTCAGCCCTTCGCAGCCTTGAAATGCACAGAAGCGGATGTAGGTGACGGAATTCGGGATTGTAAGACTAGTTACTTTATTCACGCCAATTGCAAAACATTCAGGTATTATTTGCACACTATCACCAAAATTAATAGCTCTAATACTTGAGCCACTAAATAGACTGTATATAGGACTTCCCATCTGCTCTAAGCCGATTTCGTACGAGCAGGACTTGGCATTGAAGTTGACTGTTTCCAACGATGAACATTCTCTAAAAGCGCAAGGGCCTATTGATTTTACGGATGTTCCGATTGTAAGGCATGTCAGTTCTATGCATCCATAGAATGCACCTTCACCGATTTTAGTGACAGAGTCGGGGATGATTAGATTGGTCACTTCTGAACCATTCAAATAAAGGTGATGGGCATAGTAAAGTGGATTGGTGGAAAAAGAATCATCTTCATCATAGTAAGAGTCAAAGTTAATGTTACACCATGCTGCAATATCAGTGATATTGACACTAGTCAGTCCGGTGCATCCGGAGAACGCACGATTGCCGATTTTAGTGACAGAGTTACCAATATTAACGTTAGTTACTCCACTGCAGTCTTCGAATGCATAACTGCCGATGAAAGTGACAGAGTTGGGGATGTTGATTTCGGTCAGCCCGCTGCAACCACCGAATGCACTGAAGCCGATGGAAGTAACAGAGTTGCCGATACTAAGGTTGGTTAATCCACTGCAACCAGAGAATGCATTATCTTTGATGGTGGTTACAGTGTTCGGGATGTTGACGCTCGTCAGCCCGCTGCAGTTAGAGAATGCATAGTTATAGATTTGTGATGTCCCTTCTCTTAAAATGATAGTTGTTCCACTTGGCATAGTCCCGTTGTAGCGATATGCTACATTGCCTGCATAGATGAGTCCGTCAGGTAGGTTATTATCCCATGCAGTACCGAGAAACGCATCATCCCCAATGGAAGTGACAGAGTTGCCGATAGTAACGTTATTTAGTCCACTACAGCCATAGAACGCTCTATTTCCGATTGAAGTGACGGAGTTGGGGATGTTGACGCTGATCAGTCCGCTGCGATTAGAGAAGGCATAATCTGTAATACTTATTGTGCCTTCTTGTATATCGATATTGGTGCCGTTTGGCATAGTTCCTTTGTACTTGTAAACGACTTTACCAGCATATACAAGTCCATTAGGCAGATTGTTGTACCATCCAGTACCTTCGAAAGCAGAGCTGCCAATGGATGTGACTGAATTGGGGATGTTGACGCTGGTCAGCCCGCTGCAGCGATAGAACGCATTACTGCCGATGGAAGCGATGGAGTTGGGAATGTTGACGCTGGTCAGCCCGCTGCAGTTATAGAACGCGTACTCGCCGATTGAAGTGACGCTGTAAGTTGTGCCGTTGTATACGACGGTTGTCGGTATTGTCACATCGCCAGAGTATTCATCTGAGTACGAATCGTAAAATGCTCCTTTATAAGTGACAGTGGCCTCGTTGTCGTTGATTTTGTAGTAGATGCCGTCCACCTCGAAGTCATGGGCGGTAGCGATGGGTGGCAGAAATAGGGCCAGCAGTAGGAAAAGTGCTTTGAAGAGGTGTTTCATTGTCATAGTGGTTTTATTGTTGGTTGATGTTGTTTTAATCTTGCCGCAAATGTAGTGAATAATCCATAAAAATGAAAGTGAAATGGGTGGAAATCAAACAATAATCAGCGTCAATCCGTGAAATCAGCGTTCAAATAAAAAAGAATGCGACAGCACTCAGATAATTCAGACCGTTCAGTTGTTGATAAAAGAAGCGCGGCAGCCTCACTGCCGCTGTTGGTGATATTCGTTAAAATTGAATGCGGATGCCCATTAGTTAAATTCGCGTAATTTGTAGTTTGAATTAGAATGCGGATGCCGACTAAAGACTAAAAAAACTTTTTACCATTGTCATCCTGGGACAGCGATTGTACCTTTGTGGCGTGAGGTGAAGAAATTGCTTTTAAGATTCTTTATCATTTCCGCCCCACCCCCCGAAACAACAATCAAAACCAAGAAACCATGAATATCAACACATTACAAAAAACGTCCCCGAAATACCTCATTGCTTTTTGACGGAAAAAACACTCACCCACCATGAGCCAGAAACACAATGCACAACGCAAAAAATCAACTGATGAGTCTGAGTTTTCTGATGCTAGAATTACAAAAAGAAAGACAAAAAATACAATTATTGAATTTTGTTGTTCTTGTATTTCTTGTTTTTTAAATTTTGGCTGTGTCGCGGTTGTTTGAGAGGGTTTGGGGAAGTCGGTTGTTTTGAAATCGAGGTGATGGTTTAAAAAATGTAAGGGAAATGAGGGTAGATTGAAAAAACGGTTGTAATTTTAGGGGCGAAAATGAGAGTTATACATTAAATAGAATAGGAGACTTTTTTATGTTTACAAGATTGATCGTATCGGCTGTGGCGGTGCTTGTCACGGCTTATACCCTGGAGGGCGTGACGGTTGACCCGTGGTGGTGGGCCATCATCATCGCCATCGTGCTTGGTTTTATCAATGCGTTTATCCGTCCGCTGGTGAAACTGTTAGCGTTGCCCATTAACATCATGACGCTGGGCTTGTTCACGTTTGTCATCAACGCGCTGATGGTGCTGCTGTGCTCATGGATCGTGCGTCCGCACTTTGAGATAGCCGGTTTCTGGTGGGCATTGGGCTTCAGCCTTGTGCTGACGCTGGTGAACTGGGCTTTGCACCTGTTCGTGCCCGAGAAGAAGAAAAAGAAAAGGTAGTTTAGGCGTTAGTTATTAGGCGTTAGGCTTTAGGGGCATCCGCATTTGTATTGCCTCACGCTAAGCCGCTGTTTGCGCCCTACACTCTCCTCGCTCCCCGCTCCTCGGCGGCAAAGCCGCCTCATACACGTGCCGGGGGTGGTTGAATTTCTGGTTATTCGTCCTCGAACTTGATGGCGTTGCGGTTGGTGCTCTCGATGCGGCGGTTGCGCCAGCAGCGGCGGCACAGCGAGACGTATTTGTCGTCACCGCCGATTTCGACCTGGTTACCGTCGGTGACGATGTTGCCGGTTGAGTCGATGCGGGCGTTGATGATGGTCTTGCGGCCGCATGAGCAGGTGGATTTGATTTCCTCGATGGTATCTGCCAGTTCCATCAGGCGGCGGGAGCCTTCAAATAGGTGGGACTGGAAGTCGGTGCGCAGGCCGTAGCACACGACGTTGACACCGAAGTCGTCAACGATGCGTGCGAGCTGGTCGATTTGTGCCGCTGAGAGGAATTGGGCCTCGTCGATGAGGATCCAGTCCTTGACGATGAGCGTTTTGTCGAACATGTGCGTGAGCATGTCATAGAGGTCGCTCTCGGGGTAAATCCACGAACATTTTCGCTCGATGCCGATGCGTGAGCGAATCACGTTGTCATTTTCGCGGTCGTCAATGATGGGCTTCATGCACAGGTATTGCATACCGCGCTCCTCAAAGTTGTAAGCCTGGGTGAGCAACATCGCGGTCTTGGCAGACCCCATAGTGCCGTACTTGAAATATAATTTTCCTCCTCCGTTCATGCTGTTGTCTTGGTAAAAAGGTCACTAAAATGGTGTTGATGTCCGCCGCGGGGTGTGCAGGCGAAGCCAGCAACAAAGTTACACTATTAGCTCCACACCGCCACACAAATCAGCACAAAAAAGTTATTAACATCTTAGGCTTTAGGGGGTGTTGGTGGATACAGCAATGGCAGCGTGCCACAGGGGGCTCGCTGCCATTGCGGTGTTCTTATAGCGCGAGGTGTCTCGATACTAAGGCGCTGTGGCCTCTGAGCTCTCGTCGCTACGCTTCAAGCCTGAAGCTGGGGGCTTGAATTATTTGTTCTTGGCGTTCTCGGGGGTGATGCCTACCAGCTCGGGATCGATGAGGATGCGTCCGCAGTACTCACACACGATGACCTTCTTGTGCATCTTGATCTCCATCTGGCGCTGGGCGGGGATGCGGTTGAAGCAGCCACCACAGGCGTTGCGCTGAACGACGACGATGCCGAGACCGTTGCGTGTGTTCTTGCGGATGCGCTTGAAGGCGGTGAGCAGGCGCTCTTCGATTTTGTTCTCCTGCTTCTTGGCTTTCTCGCGCAGGGTCTCCTCCTTGGCCTTGTTCTCGCTGACGATCTCGTTGAGCTCGCTCTTCTTGTCTTCGAGGGCGTGCTCACGGTCGGTGAACATTTCCTTGGCTTTCTCGATCTCGGCCTTGAGAGCGTCGATGCGGCGCGATGCTTCGTTCATCTTCTTCTCGGCCAGCTCGATGTTCAGACCCTGATACTCGATCTCCTTGGTCAGGTAGTCATACTCACGGTTGTTGCGCACGTTGTCCTGGTCGGCAGTGTACTTGTCGATGAGTTCCTCGGCCTTGGCCTTGATGTCGCGGTTGCGGTCGAATTCGTCCTGCTGTGCGGCGACCTCATCCTCGAACTTAGTGACGCGGGTGTGCAGGCCGGCGATTTCGTCCTCCAGATCTTGCACTTCCTGTGGAAGTTCACCCCTCAGAATCTTGATAGCATCAATCTCGGAGAGCTTTTGCTGCAGGTCGTAGAGCGCTTTGAGTTTCTCTTCAACGGTGAGTTCTTTCTTCGTAGCCATAATCTTCTCAGCTTTTAGCTATTAGGCTTTAGGCATTAGGTCGTCAAGCCTAACGCTTGGTGCCTAATTATTTATAAATATTTGACTTGGTTTGTTTCGTTTTTCGCGAAAGCGACTGCAAAGGTAGGACTTTTTTTCTGAATAATCTCTAAAAAAATCTCTTTTGTGTAGTGTTCGCTCTCGTAGTGCCCAATGTCGGCAATGAGAATGCGCGGGTTGTTGTCCAGGAAATCGTGGTAGCGCATGTCGGCCGACACATACAGTTGTGCGCCCTGCTCAACGGCTTTGTCGAGCAAGAATCCACCTGCTCCACCACACAGGGCGATGCGCGAGACGGTGCCTGAGGTGTCGCCGCTGTAGCGCACGGCGCCCACTTCGAAGGCCGCTTTCACCTGACGCAAAACCTCCAGCGCCGGAGTGGGCTTGATGTTGCCGATGACTCCGCAACCGGCAATGGTGCTCTCTTGCTCGCCGTAGGGTTGCACATCGTTTGCGTCAAGGAACTGCACATCGGTCATGCCCAGTTTCTCGGCCATGCGGAAGGACACTCCTTGCCAGGCGCTGTCCATGTTGGTGTGGGCGCTGTAGATGGTGATGTCGTTTTTGATGGCCATCGCCACAGTGCGCTCGACGGGCGTGCGACCCATGATTTTTTTCAAGCCGTGGAAAATCAGGGGGTGGTGCGAGATGACCAGGTTCATGCCGCGCTCAACGGCTTCGTCAACGACGCCCTCGGTGGCATCGGTGCACAGGAGAACACCGGTGACTTCGGCCTCAGGGTCGCCCACCTGGATGCCCGCGTTGTCCCACTCCTCCTGCAAGTTCAAGGGAGCGTACTGCTCGATGGCGTCGGTGATTTCTTTTATTCTCATTAGGCTTTAGGCATTAGGTGTTAGGCTTTAGGAGTCAGGTTGCGGATGCCCGCTAATGCCTGATACCTAAAGCCTAATGCCTGTTAAAGTTACAATTTGTCCTCGGCTTTGAGGCGCTCGCGGTCCACGTCGATGTAGAGTTCGTCGAGCTGGCTCTGGTCCACGGGGCTGGGTGCGTCGAGCATGACGTCGCGGCCACTGTTGTTCTTGGGGAAGGCGATGCAGTCGCGGATGCTGTCCAGGCCCGCCATGATGGACACGAAGCGGTCGAAACCGAAGGCCAGACCGGCATGGGGAGGTGCGCCATACTTGAAGGCGTTGATCAGGAAGCCGAACTGCGCCATGGCGCGCTCGGGAGTAAAGCCCAGGATGTCAAACATCTTAGCCTGGAGCTTGCCGTCGTGGATACGCAGGCTGCCGCCGCCCACCTCGATGCCGTTGCACACGAAGTCGTAAGCTTTGGCGCGGACACGTTCGGGATGCTCGTCGAGCAAGGGGATATCATCGGGATTGGGCATGGTGAACGGGTGGTGTGTCGCCATGAGGCGCTGCTCCTCGTCGCTCCACTCAAACAGGGGGAAGTCCACAATCCACAGGCACTCGAACTTGTCCTTGTCCCTCAAGCCCAAGCGTTCGCCCATCTCAAGGCGCAGGGTACATAGCTGCACGCGCGTCTTGTTGGCGTTATCACCGCTCATGATGAGTACGAGGTCGCCGTCGTTGGCGCCCATCTTCTCCTTGAGCGACTGCCATGCGGCGGGCTCGTAGAACTTGTCAATGCTGGTCTTGACGGTGCCGTCGGTGTTGAACTTGACATAAACCAGTCCCTTGGCACCCACTTGCGGACGTTTCACGAAGTCCACCAGGCCGTCGAGCTGCTTGCGGGTGTAGTCGGCACAGCCGGGCACGCAGATGGCGCCGATGTAGGTTGCCTCGTTGAACACGGGGAAGGTGCCAGTGCCCTTGAGCACATCATCCACCTCGACGAAGGTCATGCCGAAGCGGCGGTCAGGCTTGTCGCTACCATACAGGCGCATGGCATCGTGCCAGGTCATTTGTTCGAGTTTCTCGGGCAGGTCCACGCCACGAACTTTCTTGAACAGGTGTCGAGCCAGACCCTCGAAAACATCGATCACATCCTCCTGGTCCACAAAGCTCATCTCGCAGTCGATCTGGGTGAACTCGGGCTGACGGTCGGCGCGCAGGTCCTCGTCGCGGAA
>DAIREJ010000011.1:9045-24331 GCA_036795635.1 Sodaliphilus sp. | reverse complement strand
ACCACTTGCTGTTGGGCACGGGCTTGGCCCAGTAGTCGAGGGTGTAGCCCACGAGTCCGCTGATGCCGGGTTTGCCCGCCAGGACGCCCTGACTGGAGTTGCCGCCTTCAGAGCCTTGCTGTCCGCCGCCATTGCCGTTACCCTTGCCAAAGGCGTTCTTCACCTTGGCGCTGGTGGCGCTGCTGGCAGTGGTCTGTTCGCTGGTCTGCTTGGACTTGGTCTGTTGCGCCTCGGACTTCTTGTCCTGGGCTTTGGGCTTCTCGACTTTCTTGTCATTCTCCTTGGTGGGGCCTGACTTCTTGGGCTCGGTCTCCTTGGGCTGTTCCTTCACCTTGTGGGGCGATTCGGTCTTCTGGGTGATCAGGGGAGGCGTCTTTTGGTTAGCCTCGCCAGCGTCCTCCATGTCATCGGCCTCGATGTCAGGGTCATCGCCTTGCTCGGGCGAAGCGCTCGGGTCAGAGGCATCCTCGTCCATGAGGTCATTGGTGACATTATCCATCGTGTTGCCCAGCATCACATATTCCCCGCCAAACAAGATGGAGTCCTGCGCAAGCTGGGTCAGCTCCAGGTCGTTGGGCATCTGCTCATAGCGCAGGTTGAAACTCAGCAGCAAGGCTAAGATTCCACCCGTGATGAGCAGCGTGAGCAACAGAGCCCAGAGGCTATTTTTGCGGCGATCTTCTTCCATCGTGATGATTATTTAAAGATTGGTAGGTAACGGCTCGTCGATCGGCTCCTGCACTTCGCCCACAGGACCGAAAGATGCCTCGCTGGGCTTGGTGGCCAAGACGATTTTCACGCCCTGACGCGAGCCCTTGTCGAGAATCTCGACGATTTTACCGTAGTTCACTTCCTCATCGGCATACACAGCCACAAACTCGTTGGGATTGCCGGCCTTGAGGGCCTGCATGAATCCTTCAAGCTGCTCGGGAGCTATGGGCATGAGGTCGCTCTCGCCCGTCTCGCTTGACTGGGTGGCATACATGTTGAGGTCCTTGTCCACATAGATGCGCGTCGAGGGCTTGATGGCGGTCTGCTCGCTGCTTTGCGGCAGATTCACCTCCAGCGCCGACGGGAAGACAAATGTCGATGTCACCAAGAAGAAGATGAGCAACAGGAAGATGACATCGGTCATGGATGCCATGCTGAACATCGACAGCGTCTGGTGTTGTCTCTTGAGTGCCATAATCTTATTCCAGTTGTAAGTCCTTAGTCCCTAAAGCCTAATACCTAAAGCCTAGAGCCTAAAAATCACTTCGCCGGCTCGTTGAGCAGGTCCATGAATTCCATTGTCTTACCCTCGAGCTTGTTCATCACCTTGTTCACACGCGAGGTCAAGTAGTTATAGGCAAACAGGGCGATGATGCCGACAATCAAACCGGCAACTGTCGTTACCAGGGCCTGATAGATGCCGCTGGCAAGGATGGTGACATTGCTGTTGTTGCCTGCACTGGCGAGCTGGAAGAACGCCTCGACCATACCGATGACAGTGCCCAAGAAACCGATCATGGGCGCACCGGCAGCGGTGGTAGCAAGCCAGTTGAAGCCCTTCTCAAGTTTCGCAATCTCCATGTTACCCACATTCTCGATGGTCACGAGAACATCGTTCATGGGGCGACCGATGCGTGACACTCCCTTCTCGATCATGCGCGAGTAGGGAGTATTGGTGTCCTGACACAGCTTGAGTGCCTGGTCCACCTCACCGCGGTGGATGTATTCCTTGATGCGGTCCATGAAAGAGCTGTCCTGACGGTTGGCGCGGTTGATGGCGAACAGGCGCTCAAAGAAGATGTAGATGCTCACGATGGCAAGCAGCGCCAACGGAATCATGAGCCAACCACCTGCCATGGTAAGGTCCCACACCGAGAGTTCCTTGACAACAGGCTCGGTGGCGGCAGGAGCGGTAGCCGCAGCTAGAGCGGCAACACTGTCAGAAACGATCTGTGCAGCGCTGTCGATAGCCTGCTGCACGGTATCGGCGGCCTGCTGGACCATTTCGTCGGCAGGCGTCACTTGGGCGAGAATCATGTTGAGAATTGACATATCTTTTGTTAATTAATTGTTTTCAGTTTTTTATATAATAACGTGGATGAGGCATATTTATTTCAAACATTCCTGATAAGCATGGATGGTGGCCTCCAGGCCTAGATACAACGCATCGCTGATGAGCGCATGGCCGATGGACACCTCGGACAGATGAGGCACATGCTGCTGGAAGAACTTGAGGTTGTGCAGGTTCAGGTCATGGCCTGCATTCAGTCCCAAGCCCACGCTGTGGGCGGTGACTGCCGCCTGGGTGAAGGGGGCGACGGCACGCTCGGGATCCTCATCAAAGACCTCGGCAAAGGGGCCGGTATACAGCTCCACGCGGTCGGCTCCCGTACGCGCGGCGGCGCGGATGTTGTCCAGGTCGGTGCCCACAAAGATGCTCGTGCGGATGCCTGCCTCCTTGAGGCGGTCAACCACGCTGGTGAGGAATTCCATGTTGGGCTCTACCTCCCAACCTGCCGACGAGGTCAGCACGCCTGGTGCATCGGGGACCAGTGTCGCCTGAGTGGGGCGCACACTCAGCACCAGTTCCATGAACTGCTCACTGGGATAACCCTCGATATTGAATTCGGTACGCACCAGCGGGCGCAGGGCTAACACGTCGCTGCGACGGATATGCCGCTCGTCGGGGCGGGGATGCACCGTGATGCCATCGGCACCAAACCGTTCACAATCCATCGCCACCTGCAGCACATCGGGCACATTGCCCCCACGCGCATTGCGCAGTGTTGCTATCTTGTTAATGTTTACACTCAGGTTGATCATTACTATCGTTGAAAATTTTCTGACTTTTACGACTGACGTGGCTTCACGCCGCTACGAGATGCAAAATTAGCCATTTTATTTAACATAGGTGTGATAACAAAAGTGAATTTTTTGAAAAAACCAATAACCGACCAAAAAAACAACCACCCGCCAGGATGGTGGCGGGCAGCAGTTTGGATGATGTGTGTTTCTCTAATTTAAGGAATACCTAATTATTTAAAATCTAAACATTTCTCTACTTCTCCAAATTAGTAATCAAATCACTTTTTCCGGTAATTCCTCCATCCATTTGAGATTGGGGGAAGGTGTTATTTACAGTAAACCTGCACATAACGGCAGTTCTTCCGGAAATGGGATCCCTGAGTTGCGCGATGTACATGGCGCTGGCCAACATCGACACATCAATGGTGTTGTTATCTGCGCTCACAAAGTCAGCGATTACAATCGACTGCGGATTCAACGCCATGACGACATTCACCAGATAGCCCTCGGACTCGCCGAGACCATTTACAACAATTTCACCATTCTCCTCATCATAGGACATCGTGATGTTCAAGAAATGATAATCCACGATGAAATTACGATGATCCTTGGTGGTCGGCGTCTGGTTATTCACCGGATTATTTTGAGCCATGGCAGATAATCCGCCGATGACTGCTATGATCGATATGATGATAATTCGTTTCATAATTCACAATGTTTAGATTTCGAAATAACATGTTTAGATTTCCGTTGCAAAATTAAGTCAATTCATGGAAATGACCAAATTTTTGCGTAATACACACCATCCATAACTTTTTGAAATTTAGTTAGTTAATAATAATTTTCTAATACACTTTTTCATACATAAAATATGCCTACCGAAAACAGTAGTTTTATCCCTGTTTCGCGTCATTTTTGTAGGTCGCATTGCGCTCGATGTACTCGTTGAGCGAACACTCAAGACCCATTTTCCTGGCCAATCGCTGTTTGATGACGCTTACGCTGGTGGCATTGGAATAACCCATGACAATCGCCGTCTGGATGTAGGAATATCCCATGCAGGTCAGCGCCAGCAAGAGCAGGTCGCGGTCATTGAGCTGGGGATAGTTCTGCCGCGTGCGCGTCATGATGTTATTGTGCTCAACGTCAATGTAATCATATAGTTTCACCCAGTTGTCGCGATTGCTGTCCTGGAACTTGACGACGCGCTTCATGTTCTCGGCAATGCGGTTGCGTGGCTCGTGATAGCAAGTCTCGATCATCTCTCGCATCAATTCCATGTGTGATGTGATGAACCCTTTGAGGCGTTCATCGTTGATCTTCATCTCGCTGAGGTTGTTCTGCAATCCAGCCAAGTCGTGCATCTGGCTCTGAGACTGGTCCTTAAGCTCCGTCACCAACTTATCATAACGGTGGGAACGACGATAGAAGGCTGTCGCCAACGCCAGCAACGCCAAGATAACTGCGGCAACAATGGCAATAGACGTGTAGCGGGAGTGACGACGCTTCTCGTCGAGCGACTGGGCATATTGCCGGTCAAAGTCGTTCTCAGCGTACATGATGTTCAGGAGATAGGGGTCGCGCATCAACGAGAAACTGAGATTGGAACACTCGTTCACCAAGTGCAGATAAGCAATGGAGTCACCTTTTGCCTTTGCGATATTGCTCTTGGCCTCCAAGAAGTTAGTCCGATAATCGGAGTTTACATCATCTTGATGGCCAGAGAGTTGCAGGAAATACATCGCCGAATCGGGCATGCCCAGCGTGGCATACACATTGGCAAAGGTGATATACACGTTATCGGCCTGATTCTCCAATCCGTAGGCCTTGATGCGCTGTAGCTGCTCATAGGCCTTTTTGTTATAGACCTCGTTGGTGGTTCCATTCATGAAATAGAGGTGGGCCAGATCGGTGATGCAAGAAATGACCTGTCCCACATTACCATTATTCTCGGCCAACGAAATCGCCTCTTTGAGCGTTTTCTCGGCCTTCTCGGCATTGGTCTGTCGATACATCACTCCCAGGTCCTCAAGACAAGTGGCCTGGTAATGCGTATTATTGATGCGCCTGAAACAGTCCAGCGCCTGTTCCAACTTCTCGACGTTCCTGCCATCATAAGCACGATGACTCGAGTAAAGCTCGCCCATGCGCAACCGCACGTAACCCAAGTTGAAATAGTCGGATGCTTCGTTTGCCTTCACCTCGGCCAGCTTATAGAACACCATAGCCGTGTCGGGTTTACCCAACTCCTCCATCACTGCACCTTTATATATATAGGCGCGTGTGAGCTTCTCGCGCTCCAAGTCGTTACGCTCATAGTACTTGACGGCAGTGTTGATCTCATTGTCGCTGGTAAAAACAGCAAAACTCTTGTAGCGCGCCTGGGTGTTGAGCAGGGCATGATAGGCCTGGTCGGACTCTTTGAGCAGACTGCTCGGGGCAACAGATGACAGCACGGACAAGGCACTGTCAGTCATGCCGGCAGCCATGAGACTGTCGGCTTGCGTTAAGCGGCTGTCATATCTTGCAGGACGTGAGCATCCCACATGGATAAGCGACAACAACGTGATAACAAGACAAATATTTGAGAAAAATCTCATCATCCAAAGAGCAAAGGTAATGTTTTTTTTCTATTCACACCTTTTTATGACAAAATTTTTATCATTTTCCACATTATATAATAATATTGATAATAATGCATAATGTGGGAAAAGACAAATCCACCATACTGACTATAGGTAATTTTCATCATTATTCCATGGAAAAGTGGCATGTATTGCAATTCACAATGCATTGCTTAACAAGCATTTACCTCAATACTTAAGGACAAAACTGCTGATTAAAGCTTTTTGAGTGAAGCGAGGCGTGCGTTGCGGCGCAGAGTTTTGTAGCGAAGGCGAGAAATCGCACTGTGGGCGAAGAGGCGTTTGAATTCGCCCGATGTCATCGCCGCGATGCGGTCACGGGTGAGTGTCATCACGGTCTCGGTCGGGGTGAAGTCTTCAACAGTGGTGGGCGCCGCCCCTGCATTGTGCGGGCAACACAATTGGCAATCGTCACACCCCACTACCCTATCTCCAACCACATCGGCCACCCAGCTGGGCAATTCTTCGCTATGGTCCTCAATGAGCAGACAGGAAAGGCAGCGTGAAGCATCAACTGTACCGTCGGCCTGCATGGCTCCCGTTGGACATGTCTTCACACATTTCCCGCAGTCGCCACAAGTCATTGTGCAAGGCTTGTCGGGCGGAAGCTGGGCGGTAGTGACTATTTCACCCAGGAAGAAGAAAGAGCCTTTACCTGGTATAATCAGGCAATTATTGCGGCCGATGAAACCAATACCGGCAAGTTGCGCCCAATATCGCTCGCGAATGGGGGTCGAATCCACGCAAGGCCGTGTGGCACAACCTGTTGTCTGTTCTATGAACTGCGCCAGTTCGGTCAATTTCTCACGCAGCACCTCATGGTAGTCGCGGCCGTAGGCATAGTAAGCGACGCGCAGTGTGCCTGCAGGCTGGAAGCGGGCAGGATAATAGTTCAGGGCCAACGAAATGACCGTCTGCGCTCCATTGAGCAACAACGAAGGGTCACAGCGCAGGTCGTGGTGATTGGCAGCCCACGCCATGCAACCGTTGTGGCCCTGGGCTATCCAGCGGTCATAGCGTTGCACCGCCACTTCATCGACTGGTGCAGCGGCGGCAAAGCCACAAGCGTCAAATCCCAGGCTTGCGGCCTGGGACTTGATAAGCCTAGCTATGTCATCAAGACTCATGGATGACACCGAAGTTGTAGCCCTGCTGCTGGAGCCACTCAATGGCTCGCGGCAAGGCATATTTCATGTTCTTCTCGGCCTTGAGCGAATCGTGGAACACGATAATCGAACCATTGCGTGTAAAACGCTTGACGTTTTCCAGCACCTGCTCTCCCGTGAGTTTGCGACTATAGTCGCGCGTCACCAGGTCATACATGATGATGGCGAAACGCGAACGCAAGACCTTGGATTGTCCCCACCGCAACAGGCCGTGCGGGGGGCGGAAGAGAGTACTGCCGATGAGTTCGTTGGCGCGGAAGACATTATGCAGGTAGTGCTTGGTGCCCACATGAGCGCCTTGCAAATGGCTCATCGTGTGGTTCCCCACCGAGTGACCGCGACGCCGCACTTCCTCGAGCAGTTCAGGATAGCGTTCGACATTCTCACCGACCATAAAGAAAGTCGCTTTAATGCCATAGCGGTCCAACGTGTCGAGCACCCATGGGGTGACCTCGGGAATCGGTCCGTCATCAAAGGTCAAATAGACCGTGTGGTCGCGTTTGTGAATGCGCCACACGGTCTCGGGAAATAACATTCTGTACAGCAGGGGAGGACGTTCAACTAACACGGTTCAATCCGTAACGGGCGTTAAACATCAGTTCCCCAACACTTCGCTGAGTTCACCTGAGCCTTCCTCGGGAGCAGCATTGCGAGCGGCTTGCGCCTGCATCTGCTGTTGCATCAACTGTTGCTGATAGGCCTCCTGATAGCTCTGAAGGCGCTGCAAATTCACACCAGTTGCTTCCAACTTGGCGACCATCTGCTCATACTTCTCTTCACCGCACTGCTCATAATAGTCGCTCAACATGGTAAGGACGTACTGCTGGTCGATGTACCTGTCACTCCTTGTCAAGCGGTCATACTGTGACGGAGAAAGCGACTGATAGAAACGCAGATAACTGCCATAATGCATGATTTCATTCTCCAGAATCTGGTTGCTCTTCTCGATGCTGGTGCTGTCACCGCTCACCGTGCCCAGGTTGTAGTACACGCGGGACACTTGAGCGCCCAACTGAACGGTGAACGGGCAAATATCAATAGGCAACTTCTCCATCATCAGGTCAAGGATGGTGCGGGCCTTCTTATAGCGGTCAGCCACATAGGCCTCCTGCGTCATGCCTGCGGGAATGGTCAGCTCGCCGTTTTTGGCCTTGGTTCCCTCGTTGCTGAGGGTGGTAGCCAGATCGAGCAGCGCACTGCGCGTCGTGGTCACCATGCGGCTCACCGTCTCGTCGAGATAAATCGATTGAGGAGTAGCCGTGTCAAGTCCGCCCCAGCGGAAGTTGTTCACCACGTTGTCATACATAATATCAGTTGACACGCCAGTGTCGCCGCGGGTATCGCTGCTGAAGAGCGGCGTCACTTGATAGGCGAGACCCGTCAGACGCAGGTAGGGATCCAATCCCAGATAGTAGCTGTTGGGCACTGTCATGGCAAAGTAGCAGGGACGGTTCCAACCCTGTGCGATGCTGTTCACGATGATGTCCAGCGACATCAACTGGCTGGAGGTCAAACCGGAACCCATCTGTTGCAGATCCAGATTAATGGACGGCTGAATCATGTCGCGATGCTCCTCGCGCACTACACCTGCCTTGATGGCCTTGTCAGCATCCACGGGGATGACTATCCTGGGATAGTGTATTTCACTGATACCATAAGGATTATCCTTACTTGCGGAGCTATAGATAGCAGCTATCGACTTCTGAGCTTCGGTCGGCTCCAGATCGGGCTGGATGAAGTAGCACATCTGACGGTCGTCATAGGCATAGGTATTCTTGTCGGCCTGCATGGGCAGCGGGGCAGACTCATAAGCCGCGCGCTGCATCTGCCCGATATACCAGTCGGTTGCAAGATAACTCAGGTTGACGGCACGCACATCGGTGCGGTAGCCCTCCACCTCCTGCAAGTACCACAAGGGGAAGGTGTCATTGTCACCATTGCAGAAGATCACGCCGTTGGGGCCGACGCTCGACAGGTAGTTGCGGCCAAAGTCGCGCGCAGCGGTGCGTCCGCTGCGGTCATGGTCGTCCCACGTCTGACTCACCATCTGCAGGGGCACGAGGATACCGATGAGGGCAGCGACAGCTGCAACGGCGGTAGCCACGCCCGAACGATTACCATTGTCAACAACCTGAACAGTGTTCTCGCCCTCCTTGACGGTTTTCTTTCTACTCTTGAGCGCCCACATCGCAAGACTCCACAGTCCGGCAACGCCCATGCCGACCCAGATGCAGTAGGCATAGAACGAACCGGCGTAGGCATAGTCACGCTCACGGGGTTGGTTGGGTGTCTGGTTCAGGTAAAGCACGATGGCGATACCTGTCATGAAGAACAGGAAGAACACTACCCAGAACTGCTCGATGCCGCGGCGGCCACGATAGGCCTGCCACAGCAGACCGATGAGGCCCATGATCAGCGGCAACATGTAGAACACGTTGTGGCCCTTATTGCCCTTGCCCAGGTCATCGGGCAGCAGGCTTTGGTCACCCAGGCGCGGGTTGTCAATGAACGAGTAACCCGAAATCCAGTTGCCGTGGGTAATTTCGCCCATGCCTTGCATATCGTTCTGACGACCCGAGAAGTTCCACATGAAGTAACGCCAGTACATATAGTTCAACTGGTAGTCCACAAAGAATCGCAGGTTCTCGCCCATCGTGGGTTTGAGTTTCGACTCCTTACCAGCCGAGTTGCCGTTAGCATCCAGCCTGGTGGTGGCCTCAACAGTGGTTCCCTGCATGCCCAGCCAGTCGATATATTCCTGGGCGTGCTTCTCGTCATGGATGCGAGGGAAGAGCATATTCTGCTCGGGACTGTAAATATAGGTCTTCTTGGGGCCCAGTTCCTTGTAGCGGTCGGGCTGGTCAGGCGTCTCTTTCACCTCAGGGGCATATTGCATGGGACCGTCCTTGGTGGCGGGTTTGCCCTTGTCTCGATACATGACGTCACTGTAAAGCGTGCGGCCATAGAGCAGCGGCGTTTCGCCATACTGTTCACGGCTCAAGTACTTGGCCAGTGCGAAGGTGTTGTTCGGTGAGTTCTCGTCAAGCGGCGTGTTCTGCGAGCTGCGGATCAAAATCAAGGCATAGCTGCTGAAGCCGATGAAGATGACCATGATGCAAGCAATGATATTGGTGAACACGCGCACGGGAATGCGTTTGCAGAATTTGAACAGGTAAACGCACAAGGCGATGAACAGCACCAAGGGAATCAATAGGCTGTCGCCCAGGAGCAACATGCCCGACAACAGAATTGCCAACACGAACGACAACTTGATGCGCAGGTCGCTCTTGTCTTTATAGAGTTCCCACAACGCCCATGCCAGCACGCCAAGCAACACGATAGCATAGACCAGTACACCCGAGTTGAACGACATGCCCAACGTGTTCACGAAGAACAGGTCAAACTTCTGACCCCACTCCACGAAGCCTGGCTCCAATCCGTACAGGATCAGGCCCACGATAACGAACGAAACGAGCAACGTGATCAACGAGCCCTTCACAGTCGAGTTCTCACCCTTGCTGCGGCAACGGCGGTAGTAGAAAATCAATGCGATGGCGGGGATGCACAGCAGGTTAAGCAGGTGCACACCCAACGACACGCCAAACACATAGGCAATGAGCACAATCCAGCGGTCGCTGTGCGGAGCATCGGCCTGGTCTTCCCACTTGAGAATCAGCCAGAACACCAATGCGGTGCAGAACGAAGAGAAGGCATAAACCTCTGCTTCAACCGCGCTGAACCAGAAGGTGTCGCTCCAGGTGTAGGCCAGAGCGCCGCAGATGCCGCTACCCATCACCACGAGATACTGGGCGAGGGTCATCTTGTCCTCTTCACCATCCTTCACCACCAGTTTCTTTACAAGATGAGTGATGGACCAGAACAACAACAAGATGGTTAAAGCGCTGAATATCGCCGACATGGCGTTGACGCACTTGGCGACTGCCATCACGTCACCACCGGCAAATTTGCTCGCGAAATTAGCGGCAAGGATAAAGATGGGGTTGCCGGGCGGATGGCCGATGGTGAGCAGATAGGTCACTGCCGCCACCAGAAAAATGAGCCATCCCAGCGTGTTGTTGATGAGCTTGTACTTCTTCATCGTTTCTCTAAATGATTCTATTTCTGTTATTGGATTAATATTCTTAATTAGTAAACGACAAAGGTACTCATAATATTTCAAATCTGGACGGAAAGCTCCCCAAATTGACCAAAATTAACCTCAACACCCCCATTATTAACCAATCGAAGACCTGAAAAGCACGGGTGCCATCGGCTAGTACGGTTCTAATGATGCGGTAAGCAAAATGGAGCAATCAGTTAGATCCGTCCTAACGACGCACCACCACTGAAGCTGCCTCAAATACCGTGTAAATCCGAAGTACTACTCCCGATTTGCAATGTAAATCCGAAGTAGCACTCCCGATTTGCACGAATTAACTACAATAAAATCAACAAAATAACAAAAATGTCCCCAAAAATTTTTCCAAAAAAATTTTTTGATATAATTTTGCGGAAAACCAATAACTACAAAGCGATGTTTTCACGAATAATCACCCTTGATGAAATACAGGACAACAGTCTTTTCCTGTGGGGTGCTAGGCAGACGGGTAAAAGCACGTTATTAAAGGCCTTGTTCCCCAAAGCGAGGTATTATGACATGCTGAATGCCAATTTATTCCGCTCCTTGTCACGAAATCCATCATTGATGCGTGAACAGCTCATGCTGTTGCCCGCCGGCTCGATTGTGATTATTGACGAAGTGCAGAAAGTGCCCGAATTACTTGACGAAGTCCATTGGTTGATTCATAATCAAGGACTGCATTTCATCTTGTGCGGATCCAGTGCCCGCAAGTTGCGTCGCAGCGGGGCTAATTTGCTTGGTGGTAGGGCGTTATCCAATACATTGTATCCGTTGGTGAGTGCCGAGATTCCCGATTTTGACATTGAACGGGCGCTCAACTACGGCATGATTCCGCCGCATTATCTTGCCAAAAATCCTGCACGACGCCTGCAAGCCTATATTGATGATTATATCCAGCAGGAGATTGTCGCCGAGTCGGTCTTGCGTAACTTGACAGCATTCACGCGGTTTCTTGAAGTGGCTGCATTGAGTGATACTGAAATCGTCAATTATACCAATATAGCCACTGAATGTGGTGTCTCGGCCAAAACTGTCAAGGAGTATTTTTCCATACTGGAAGAAACGCTTTTCGGCTTCATGCTTCCTGCTTATACCCATACTGTCAAGCGGCGATTGGTACAAAGTCCCAAATTCTATTATTTCGACGTGGGGATTCCTAACTATCTGCTTGACCGTACACCTCTCAAACCCGACACGACCGAGTATGGACACGCCTTTGAGCACCTGATGATTCAGGAATTGAGAGCATACTTGGACTACCACCATTCACGCAAGCGCTTATCCTATTGGCGTACTTCAAGCGGCCTTGAGGTAGATTGCATCATTGGGGATGCCGAGGTGGCCATTGAGCTCAAATCATCAACCGAAGTTCGTAAATCACAACTGAAAGGACTGCATGCTTTTTTGCAGGAACATCCGCAAACCAAATGCTATGTAGTGTCTCGTGAGGATTACCCACGTCTTGCCGATGGCATAGAAATCTGGCCCATCCGTGATTTCCTGACCAAACTCTGGAACCACGAAATCGTCAACCCGTAGCCTCAACACAAAACATACTGCGTGGCCGATAGGTAAAAAAGTATAAAACGATCCAGCCAGTAGCAAGAATTACAACTCGCAAACAGAGATCTTTAATTTTTAAATAATTAATTACCATAAATCAAAATTTGACATCATGTCAATATGGCGAAGAATCATAGGAAACAAACGTATTGTGAATTCCAAAAGAATTGATCAAAACGATTTAGACTCAATGTCACGAGATGCATCCCGATATGCAATCGTTGATGTTGAAGTCGGCTGGAATGATCACAAGATCCATGACATTGGTGGTCTTCTATATAATGACGCTGTATATCATAATGCCTCCAAGAGTGGTCTTTTGGATTTTCTGTCAAATGTTGATTACATCTGCGGACACAATATTATTCATCATGATGCTAAATACCTATTTGAAGGCGAGCATCACCCCTGGATTTTAGTAGATACGCTTTACATGTCTCCTTTACTTTTCCCTGATAGACCATATCATAGGCTGGTAAAGGATGACAAACTTATAGATGATCAGATGAATAATCCGGTCAATGACTGCAAAAAAGCTAAGGATTTACTATTAGATGAAGTATCGTGCTGGAATTCGTTACCAGAAGAAAAAAGACGGATTTACTCTTCATTGTTGAAAGATAAGAAAGAATTTGAGGGATTCTTAGACATGGTTAAAGCCGAGATCTGCGATGATAGTCTGTCCGATTTGATCAAAAAGGTATATAATGGCAAGTTATGTGAGCATGCACAATTTGATGTATTGATTAATCAATACCCTTGTGAACTGGCCTATGCTTTAGCTCTCATTGATACGAGAGACCATCGTTCGATAACTCCAGGATGGGTTCTCCGCAATTATCCCGATGTTGAATACGTAATAAAAATGTTATGTCACACCCGATGCAATAGTGGATGCGACTATTGCAATGAACAGCTTGATATTTACCATCATTTGAAATCATTCTTCGGATATAAGCAATTCCGTTCATTTGAAGGAGAAAATCTCCAAGAGAAAGCTGTACAGGCTGCAGTGAATAATGAATCATTGCTAGCGATATTTCCCACAGGAGGAGGGAAATCACTGACATTCCAATTACCAGCATTGATGGAAGGGCGTTTGATTCACGGACTGACTGTTGTCATATCTCCTCTGCAGTCGTTAATGAAGGATCAAGTTGATAATCTTTCTGAACGTGGAATAACCGATGCCGTAACAATTAATGGCCTATTGGATCCTATCACAAGAGCACTGTCAATTCAACGGGTAATGGATGGTGAAGCCTCGTTACTATATATTGCTCCCGAAATGTTGCGTTCAAAGACCATCGAAAGGATTCTGATGGCACGTAATGTGGTCAGATTTGTGATTGATGAGGCACATTGTTTCTCTTCTTGGGGGCATGACTTCAGGGTTGATTATCTATATATTGGTAAATTTATTAGTGAATATCAAGCCAAGAAAGGATGCAAGAATCAGATTCCGGTTTCATGTTTTACTGCTACTGCAAAACAGAAAGTGATTCAGGACATCAGTGACTATTTCAAGCAGACTTTGAATCTGGATTTGAAGCTATTTGCATCAACTGCTTCAAGGACTAATCTGCGTTATTCTGTCATTCATGCTGAAACAGATGAAGACAAATACATAAAACTGAGACAACTTATTGCAGAGTCCCCATGCCCGACTATTGTCTATGTATCTCGAACAAAACGAACTAAAGACCTTTCTATCAAATTAACTCGTGATGGATACAAAGCCTTGCCGTTTAATGGAAAAATGAATGCTGACGAAAAAATTGCCAATCAGGAGGCTTTCATGAACGACCAGGTAAACATCATTGTAGCAACATCAGCTTTCGGCATGGGAGTCGATAAGAAAGATGTAGGCCTTGTTATTCATTATGATATTTCTGACTCGCTTGAGAATTATGTACAAGAAGCAGGCAGAGCTGGTCGAGATCCTCATCTTGATGCTCGCTGCTATGTACTTTATAGTGATAATGACCTTGACAAACATTTCATTTTACTGAATCAGACAAAGCTTAGTATCAGTGAGATACAACAGGTTTGGAGAGCAATCAAAAGCCTTACTAAACAACGTAAGAGAGTCTGCTGCTCAGCGTTAGAGATTGCCCGACAAGCAGGTTGGGATGACTCGGTATCTGATATTGAGACAAGAGTGCGAACAGCCTTGTCGGCCCTTGAACAAGGAGGATACATAGAACGAGGAAATAATGTACCTCATGTGTATGCGACTGGAATTACAGTTAAGAATATGGATGAGGCAAGAAAACGTATTTCTGATTCTGCTTTGTTTTCTAATGATGAGATTGAGAAGGCGGTAAGAATCATCAAATCTCTGCTTTCACAAAAGTATATTGCCAAAGCACAAGATGCTGAAGCAGAATCGAGGATTGATTATCTAGCTGATATCTTGGCTTTGACTAAAAGTGAAGTGGTATCAGCTGTGGAGCGAATGCGCCAGGAGGGCCTTTTAGCTGATAGCAAAGACATCTCGGCTTATCTGCAAGATGCCGGTGATTCTGAACGTAAATCCCGAATGCTGCTTGAATACTTTGCAAAACTTGAAAGATATATACTTGACCATATACCTGATGAAGCATTGCGCATATCTTGCAAGCAATTAAATGATAATGCTTTGAACGAAGGCATCACTCAGTCTAAAGAAAAAGACATAAGGACACTATTGTACTTTCTTACAGTTAAAGGCTATACACGTAAGAGAGAGGATGCTGCCCATAACATGGAGCTCACACGACAATTAGACATGCCGACTACTATAAACCGTTTTGAAAAGCGATTAATGATTAGTCGCTTGGCTGTGGAGTGGCTTTATCAGTTGGTTGCCGTTACGCCTGAAGATACCGAGCATAAAAATGCGGTGCAATTCTCGGTTATAGAATTACTGAATTACATAAAGTTGAGCCAGAACTCTCTTTTTATAGATGCCAGTAGTATACAACTCGAAGATG
>DAIREJ010000011.1:0-9035 GCA_036795635.1 Sodaliphilus sp. | reverse complement strand
TATTGTATCTCTCCAAGATTGGTGCACTCAAATTAGAAGGTGGTTTCCTAGTTTTGTATAATGCGATGGATATACGCAGAATTAAAGACAATCGGTCGCAATTCAAACAGGATGACTATCACATGCTGAATGAATTTTATAAACAGAAAATTCAGCAAGTACATATTGTGGGTGAATATGCCAATCTGATGGTGCGTGACTATGATGCAGCCTTACAATATGTTCAAGACTATTTCCATTTGGATTATAAGAAGTTTGTCGCCAAGTATTTCAAAGGAGAACGGATAAAAGAGATTGAGCGTAACCTGACCCCTGAAAAATATCATCAGTTGTTTGGACAATTATCTGAAAAGCAGATGGAAATTGTTAAAGACAAAGAATCGCGGTGCATCGTAATTGCTGCTGGTCCTGGCAGTGGTAAAACAAGGGTACTTGTCCATAAATTGGCATCTCTTCTGTTATTAGAAGATGTAAAACATGAGCAACTCTTGATGTTGACGTTCTCACGAGCTGCAGCTACTGAATTTAAACAACGGCTAATGGGTTTGATTGGAAATGCCGCACATTTTGTTGAAATGAAGACGTTCCATTCCTATTGTTTTGATTTGTTGGGGAGAATTGGAAGTCTTGATGATGTTGATGGTATTGTCGCTAAAGCTGCTCAAATGATTAATTCTGGAGAAGTTGAACCCAGTAGGATTGGTAAAACTGTGCTGGTGATTGATGAAGCTCAAGACATGAGTGTTGATGAGTTTACACTTGTCAAGGCACTGATGAATCGTAATGAGGAAATGCGTGTAATTGCAGTGGGTGACGATGATCAGAATATATTTGAATTCCGTGGGTCGAATTCTTGGTATTTGAATCAACTGAAGCTTGAGCCTGGAAGCAGATTTGTCGAGATGACAGACAACTATCGCAGTTCACGTCATGTTGTTGCCTTTGCAAATGAATTCGTAAAAGGTATACGCAACAGGATGAAGAAAACTCCAGTTTCTTCAATAAGAAATGAAGACGGATTGGTTGGAGTGACTTATCATACTTCGGGTGAGATGTTTAAGCCGTTAGTAGATGAATTGATTAAAAATCAAAAGGGTGGTGCTTCATGTGTATTGACTCAGACCAATGAAGAAGCAGTAATTCTAGTAGCTCTCTTACGCCGTAGCGGAGTCAATGGCAAATTAGTACAGTCGATGGATGGATTCAGATTCTATAACTTGGCTGAAGTTAAGTATTTTATGAAATACATCAATGAAAGAATTACTACACCTATTATTTCCAATGATTTATGGGAAAGTGCAAAACATCAGACGATTGCCAATTATGACAGGAGTCAAAGCCTGCCTTATCTCCAACGTTGCTTGGAGTTGTTTGAACAGACTAATGAAAAGAAGTATGTCTCTGACTTCAAGACGTTTGTATTTGAATCATCGGTAGAAGATTTTTGTGACACTTCAGATGCTGATGTTGTGGTATCAACAATACATAAGGCAAAAGGAAAAGAATATGCTGATGTCTATATGTTGATAGCCGATGGCTTTATGAGAGATGATAACCTGTTGCGTAGATATTATGTGGGTATGACTCGTGCTAAGAATCGCTTATTCATCCATACCAATACTGATTTCTTTGAGGGGTTAGGAGCAGATCAGTACTTGATTGACCAACACCAATATCCTATGCCCGAAGAGATAGTATTGCAACTAACCCACAGGGATGTGAATTTGGGATTCTTCAAGACACGTAAACAGGATATTTTATCTTTGAGGAGTGGAGATACCT
The DNA here is from genome assembly GCA_036795635.1 of Sodaliphilus sp. Classification (GTDB taxonomy): domain Bacteria; phylum Bacteroidota; class Bacteroidia; order Bacteroidales; family Muribaculaceae; genus Sodaliphilus. Next base: position 7,253 of record DAIREJ010000011.1, on the reverse strand, counting down.
TAGATTTTAGAGATACAGTGTTTTATGAAACTGAAATCGGAAAATCTGTGGCAAAGTTATCATCAAAAATGGAAGCGATTTTGTCGGAGTGGCATGAAAAGGGTTATAAGATAAAATCAGCTTCAGTTAGGTTTATCGTTGCTTGGAAACCTAAAGATACTCCAAAGGATGATCCTGAAACGGCCGTTCTTTTGCCAGAAATGGTTCTGATACGAACCCTCAACTAATGCCAAAAAACAAAAATGCGGTGCTTTTTGACATGGTGGGGTTTTGGTTTGCGGTTTTATCTTTGCAACGGATGAGGTGAAAAAGCTTTTAACTTTCGTTATCAATCCCCCACCACCCCCAACGATGTTTCACTCAGAATGACATCACTGAAAATCAACAAGTTAACGAAAACAGACTGGAAATGCCGTTTTGCTTTTTGTCAAAAACAGGAAGGATGTGAACCTCGTGGGTTGGATCGGGGATCTAAACCCGAATTTGATTATTTGATGAAAAGTTTTTAACTTTGTGGCTCGTTATTAGTCTAACGGATACAAAAACAAAAAGATATAAGGAGGAGACGATTATGAAACGGATTAGATTATACATGATGGCTGCATTGCTGGCTGTTGCTAGCGTGATGGCCACGAGCGCAAGCGCACAGGTGCTGCGCGATGCCGACTTCAACAGCATCGGCCGCATCAACGGCAACGGCGTTGTCAGGGATGCCTCTGGCCGCTCGGCTGGTTCATTTGATGCCGACGGTACGGTGCGTGACATGAAAGGCACTGCCCTGGGCGTCATCAAGGAACTCGAGATTTTTGACACCGAGGGCGCACGCATCGGCTACATCAACACCGACGGCACGGTCCGTGACGGCGAGAGCAACGTGCTGGGCTACATCAGCATCACCGACGGCAAGGTGAGCGACGCACAGAAACAGACTATCGGCTTTGCCCGCGGCGTGCGTGTGGATTGGATCGCCTGCTATTATTTCTTCAAGTTTTTTGAGAAATAGGCTTTAACCTCAGAATGAAACGGATATTGACCACGTTGGCTATTGTGCTGCTGGCAGCCAATAGCCTTCTTGCGCAATTACCGCCCGACTCGGTGCTGCGCCGTTATGCCGCAGGAATGCTCATGGTGGGTTTCAAGGGCGACAGCGTGACCGAGGACTGTGACGCGGCCCGCTATGTGCGCGACCTGAAGGTGGGCGCCATCGTGCTGTTTGACATCGACATGACGGGTGATGCCACAATAGGCTCACGCAACATCACCAGCAAGGAACGCCTCACGCGCATGACCGCCCAACTGCAGGCATGGGCCGACTATCCCCTGCTTATCGCTACTGACCAAGAAGGTGGCAAGGTGGCACGCCTGAAGCCGCAATACGGTTTCCTGCCTACCGTCACTGCCGAGTATCTGGGTACCATAGATAACGAAGATACCACACGCTATTACGCATCACGGCTTGCCCGAGAGATGGCAGAGAGCGGCGTGAACGTCAATCTGGCACCTGTAGTCGATGTGCTGAATCACGATTGTGCAGCCGTGGGCCACTATCTGCGTTGTTTCTCAACTGAACCCGAGGCTATAGTGCGTCATGCGGGCTGGTTTATCGACGAATGCCATCGACAGGGCGTGCGGTGTACCTTAAAGCATTTCCCGGGCCACGGCAATGCCATCGACGATACGCACTATGGCTTTGTGGATGTGACCAACGGCTGGACCGATGCCGAGTTGGAGCCGTTCAAGATTCTCATCAAGGCAGGCAAAGCCGACCTGATCATGACGGCTCACCTGTTCAACCGCAATATCGATGACGAATACCCCGCCACCCTATCCGCCAGAACCATCAACGACCTGTTGCGCGGCGAGTTGGACTATGACGGCGTTGTGGTGACCGACGACCTGTATATGCAGGCTATCCGCAACAACTATAGCATCCCCACGGCGTTGGAATTGGCGATTAACGCCGGCGCCGACCTCATCTGTGTGGGAAATAACATCAGCACAGGTTTTGAGGCCGACCGTCCATTCAAGCTTGTGGATATGATTGTCAATTCGGTGAAGGAAGGACGCATCCCTTGGGAACGACTAAAAGAGTCGTACAATAGGGTGCTTAAAATAGGAGTCAGGAATTAGGAATTATGAAACGGATTTTTTTCATTATTGCATTGATCTTAGGAATCACAATGAACGCATTGGCTTGTGGGAAAAAACTCATTATGCCGCCCGCACTGAAAGCTGGTGACAAAATCGCCATCATCTCGCCAGCGAGCACGCCTGGCGACACGAATCCTGAAAAGGCAGCCGCCACGTTGCGTGCGTGGGGGTTTGAGCCCGTTATCGGACCACATGCCCTGAGCAAGTGCCACTCCTATGCCGGCACCATCGAGGAGCGGTGCGCCGACCTGCGCTGGGCGCTCAACGATCCCGACATCAAAGCCATCGTGTGCACGCGTGGCGGTTACGGCTCGGCGATGCTGCTCGACCCGATGACGCACAAAGACTTCAGGCAGAATCCAAAATGGATTGTCGGCTACAGCGACATCACTGCTCTGCACAGCGCTATGGTGTGCAGCGGGGTGATGAGCCTGCATGCCAACATGGGCGGTGGCTTGGGTAGCCAAGGCGCCAATGACAGCATCAACCTGATGCTGCGTGACGTGCTGATGGGCAATCTGCCCAATTACACCGTTCCCGCCCACCCGCTGAACAAAATGGGTACGGCCAAAGGTATCGTCATCGGCGGCAATATGGCTGTATTCACCAACATTGGCGGTAGCCGCCAGTGGGACTTCCTGGACCGCGACAACATCAAGGGCAAAGACATCATCCTGTTCTTCGAGGACGTGAGCGAGAGCATGCCGCGCGTGAACAGCATGCTACAGCAACTGCGCCTCAAGGGTGTTCTCGATCACGTGAAGGGCATCATCGTGGGCCGTTTTACTGACTATGAGCCCAAAGACGGCTGGACCGACATGAGCGAGATGTTGAGCGAGACCTTGAACAAGTACAACATCCCCATTTGCTATGACTTCCCTGCTAGCCACGACGAGGCATGGAACTACCCGATTATTGAGGGATGCCCCGCTACATTGACTGTTGCCCACGAGGGCGTAACCCTGAAGTTTGAGAAACCATGACACGTCAAGACAAACTCTTGCTGCTGATTATCGTTGCTGTGCTGGCATTGGTGGGAGTGCACGCCTTTCTGTCGGTGGACTTCGTCAAGCATGGCCGCAAGGTCATCTCGCGCGTTGAACTCAAGAACCTTGACCCGGCGAACAACGGCATCAACATCGAGGTCACCGAGCCATGGTACAACCCCAAGAAAGTGCTCGCCTTCAATGTTATGGAGCCCGACGAGCGCAACTTTGACCGCTTTGACGTTACCCGCTGCCTGCTACAGTGTGCCCAAGAGTTAGGCGAGCGCGACTACAGCCGCATCTACCTATGCAACAAGGGCGACCGCCTGTACTATATCAATGCCGATGACTTCAAGCAACTGGGCGAGCAATTCAAGACAGGCGAGACGCTGAACACATTGGGACTGTATGTGAAACTGCCACAGGTGACCTACACCCTCAACGACAGTGTCGCCTTTCCGCAACACAGCGGAATGTTGAGCAGCATCGAGGACGCCCAGGATTGGAACACAATGATGTCCAACCTGTTGCGATAACCGCAGGTTCATCTATGCCGCAACGCCCGTTGCGGCCATCAAGAGTAAAAACAAGACCGCCGCACGACCATGACATCGAGCGGCGGTTTGCCATAGGATATAGATTTATTCCTTTCTTTAGAACTTGAAATCGATGCCTGCACCGAACACCTTGTTAGAGCGGCTGTAGGTGTCGCTACCGGGCAGCGTGGTGTTGAAGTAGTTCTCAGGCTCGTTGCGCTTGTAGTCCTTGTAGGTGGTCCAGAAGTAGCCCACGTTCAGTTTCACCTTCTCGCTCAGGTTCACAGCACCGCCAAAGCCGATGCTGTAGCTGTCGCACGAGAATGAAGTGTGAGTCTGGTACTTATCGCTCAAGCCGTAGTCGGTATTCTGGGCACCAGCGCTCACGGTGAACATCTTGTTGATGTCCCACTCCACACCAGCCAGCACCTCGTGGGTGCCGTGAGTCAAAGCCTTCTGCTTGTCATGGGCCATCTCGGCATGCTTGTCGTCATAGTAATGGTACTCAACCGTGGCGCGCAGCTTGTTAGGAATGAACTCATAACCCAGGGCTGCATAGAACACGGCGGGCAAGTCGTTGGGCGTATTCACACCATGCTTGTAGTCGGCCATCTTCTCCTTGAAAGCGTCGGGCACGTCGTTCTCGAAAGTCTTGTTGTCATTCTCAATGTTGAGGTTGGTCATGAACTCATATTTGGTGGCCAGCGTGAAGCCTTTCCACACAAGATCCAAACCGATGATGGGTGTCACACCCCAACCCGTCTGCGAGCAGTCAAGCGCAACTTTAGCTAAACCGCCTTCTCCTGACATCTCTGAGAGTACAGGGACATATTCAGGGGCATACTGTTGAACTAAAGGCAGCATCTGACCGACAGCTCCCTTCAGTTTATCATTGGCACTTGCAATGATGTGGCCAGAATAATTACCGTCGAAATAGTTCATACGGAAACCAGCATAGGCACTCATCCAATCAAGAATTTTATAAGTTCCACCCAACTGCAATCCATAGATATACTGACGTCCTTTCATTGAGGACTCAATATCATAGAATGACGGATCAACATATCCTTGAGGGAATAAAGCAGCAGCCTGCGGAAACTTAGAAACCAGGGGAGCTGTTTGAGCGGCAACACCTGCCATTACAGCGGCATCAAACATGGGAAGGCCGCTGTCAAAATCACACTTGCCACCTCCACCGGTGAAACCGAAGAAACCCGAGAAGGTCCAACGGTTGCGCTTATAGGCGCCATAGAGTGACGGAATGATGGGTGCCTCGGCCTTACCCTTATACAGGCGGGTGTGATTCTCCTCGGGGAACAACGAGAACATGGTGAGCACGTCACGCTTCTGCGAAGCGCTCTGGATGTTCAGCGACAGGGTCCAGCCGTCATGGTCTATAAAGGCCAAGCCGGCGGGGTTGGTGTAAACAGCGTCAATCTCGTGGCTGGCACCACGAGCCATCATGCGCATGAAAGCGATATGCTGGTTGGTATTATGCAGCAGACCACCTGCCCAAGCGGTAGCGGTCATTGCGCCTGCAAGGAATAATAAAGTCGTAAATCTTTTCATTGCTATCACATTTTTAAATATATACAAACCTGAAGTGGAGATTTTTGAGACTACAAAATTACAACAGCAGCACAAATCGATGGGCAAAAAGTCACAAAAAATGGCCTTTTTGGCGCATACCATCACATTATTACACTTTTTAACAATCCCAAACTGTTAAAATCGCAAGAAAACAACCCTCAGAAACCATGACAACACGATAGACAAATCAAGACAACATAAATTGACCATTAACAATGGATATGAGAAAACAAAAAGACAAAAAAGACAATTCTATTGAAATCAACATCTTTGTCTTTCTTGTCCTTCTTGTCTTCAAGCCACAAAAAATTATCGACTTAGCGTGGCTAGGAGGAGGATGCCATTAGTTTAATCCGCCGACAGTTAAAAGATGAAGTGACCCCAAAAAGTTGGACGGGTTAAACGTTATTGATTAAGAGTATAGAGTTCGGTATTGCACCGGGCTCTTTCCTTTTAACCGTGATTTGATTCTTTTATTGTTATAATAGTCTATATATTCATCTAAAGCCTTCATGAAGGCTTCGGGCGATTCAAACTCTTCGACATATAGAAGTTCAGATTTCATGATTCCAAAGAAGTTCTCCGCCATCGCATTGTCGAGGCAGTTTCCTTTACGTGACATGCTTTGCATGATGTGATGCTCCGCAAGCCGTTGACGGTAGCCGAAGTGCTGGTACTGCCAACCTTGATCGGAGTGTAATATGAGGCCGTCAAGATTGCCGAACTTGGCGAAAGCTTTATCCAACATGTCGTACACTTGTGCCATATTCGGACTTCTGGAGATGTTGTAGGATATGATCTCTCCATTGAACATGTCCAGTATCGGGGAAAGATAGAGCTTGACAGAGCCTATGTTTATCTGCGTCACATCAGTCGCCCATTTGCGGTTAGGCGCATCGGCTGAAAAGTCCCTGGCGATTATATTAGGGGCGATTTTGCCGACCTCTCCTTTGTACGAACGGTAGCGCACTTTGCGTATTCTGCTCTTTAGACACAGCTCACCCATCAGGCGCTGCACGGTCTTGTGGTTTATGCCAAAACCCCTGTTGTGCATTTCTGCGGTGACACGCCGATAGCCATAACGGCCTTTATGCTCATGGAAAACAGACTTTATACACTCTTTCTCCACTGCGTATTTGTCACCGGCTTTCAGGCGTTTCAGGTGATAATAGAACACGGAACGGGCCATCTTCCTCAACTTCAACAGCAAGTCAAGGGGGTATTCCGGCCTTAGTTCGTCGATGGCTTTTGCCCATTGAGACGTGCTCGGGCTTTCTGTTCCTCCTCGACTAAGGCCTTCACTTTTTTTAGCAAAGCATTCTCTGCCCTCAGGCGGAGGTTCTCTGCCTGAAGCTTTTCAAGCTCTGTCTGCGGTTCTTTCTTCTTTGGTCTTGCCATCGGATCTTTGGGTGGACGTCCTCGTCGTTTTACATCATATAGGGAGCCTCCAGACCGAGCTGTCCTCAACCACGATTGAATCGTGCTCCGGGTCAGACCATATCGAAGGCATAACTGCAGCAAAGTTACACCATCCTGGAGATGTTCCAAAATAATTTTCTCCTTTTCTGCTGGGCTATAGTAATAACCTCTCGTCGATTTCAGAAGGCCGGATTCTCCAAAGGCCCTGTACCTGTACACCCAGCTGCGGACCAAATTAATACTAATATGCCGCTCTCGACATAAAGTCTTGAGGCCTTTACCATACATGATTTCGATTACAACACTTAGCTTTTCTTCATAACTGTACTTCATAAACAAACTGCACTCCAAAAGTTTTGTGTCTAACTTTTGGGGTGCAGTTCAGCGATGAGCATGAGGGATTTTTCTTGGCTATGATTGTCGCGGGCCATCACGGTGGCGGTCATGTCCATGACCTTGAGGCCGCGGTTATAGATCTCATCATAGGTGATGCGGTCAAACTTGGTGGCCGTTGGATCCTTCTCGGGGTCGGCGGTGTAGATGCCGTCCACGCGGGTGCCCTTGAGCATCA
>DAIREJ010000010.1:0-24358 GCA_036795635.1 Sodaliphilus sp. | reverse complement strand
GGGTGGCAAGCACCAGGAAGGGGTCATCGAGTTTGAACGATTGTTCGCCGATGGTTACCTGACGCTCCTGCATCGCCTCAAGCAGCGCACTCTGCACCTTAGCAGGAGCGCGGTTGATCTCGTCGGCCAGGACAAAGTTGGCAAATACCGGGCCTTTCTTTACCTCGAACTGTTCCTTCTTGATGCTATAGATCATCGTTCCCACCACGTCGGCGGGCAGTAGGTCGGGCGTGAACTGGATGCGTGAGAAACGGGCATCGATGAGCGATGCCAACGTGCTGATGGCCTTGGTCTTGGCAAGACCGGGAACACCCTCGAGCAGCACATGTCCGTTGGCGAGCAACGCGATGAGCAACGAGTCCACGAGATGCTTCTGGCCCACGATGGTCTGATCCATGCCCTGACGGATCATGTTCACGAAATTACTCTTACTTGCAATCAGGTCATTCAATTCCCTGATATTGACTGTTTCTGCCATAACAATATCGGTTTTTCTGTTTGTTGTCTATTGTTTGCTGTTTTACAAGGTGCAAAAATACATCATTACCCAACACCCGCGCGTGAAAAGCAAGTTAATTTAACAAATATATTGTTAAAAGATTAACACTATCCAAACTCATGCCTCACATCAGTCGACCGATGAGGTTGTGGTGCATGGCTTCACCCTCATATTTTGCATGCACAAAAATGAGGACGAAGTGACAATCGGTATTGAAATAATGCGTATATTTGGAGCATTAATCACAAACACAGGACGACATGAACGAGACTGACATTAGAGATTTACTGGAACAAATCAGCCGACACACCGATGCGTGGAACGGTTGGAGCACAACTCCGCTCACTGTGCTCACAATGATTGCGTCAATAGTCACAATCTTAGGCCTCGTCTTGATATTCTATGAATATCTGAAATACAGGGCCTCTAAAGAACGGCAGGAACTGATTGTGAAGGACCTTATCCGCCACTTGTTCATCAATGCGGCAATTATGGAAGTCGTCCGCATGAAAATGGTGGGTCACTGGGAAAAAAAGCATCCGACAGAAGGCGTATTCTCTCGGTTCTGTGTGTTGGATACCGACTTGCAACTAGATAAGATAAGGGTGAAAGACAAAAACTACACAAGGCTTCATAGTGTGAGCCTCACTCTGCGTAATTATAACATCATGTCTCAACTTGCCGAGAAGCACTTTAATGACCCGCTATTCGACCCCAGGGAGAAAATATGTGATTTGGATGAACTCTGGACAAGGACCAAAAAAATAACAGAAAAGTTATTGGCTTTGGGAAACGCTACCAAGTTGAAAATAAACAGGACGAGTGTACAACAGTTCATCATTAATTACTATGATGAGTTAAAAAAAGAGCGAGCCGAAAATTGGTCAAAAGAAAAACTTGAAGAAAGGATTAAAAGGGAACAAGAAATACACCCTATCTCGAGATATGGCGTCAGAACTTTCTTTGATTGCATGTTTGACCTTCGCGAAACCTTTGATTTCTGCGTGAAAACCAAGTATGATGAAATACAGATAATCCCATTTATAAAAGATTTTTACATAACGGTATCCACTCGTAATTTGTAAATTGATTCCACCCGAAGGTATTGTAGACCCATCGGGCATGCCCCGGTGGGGACATGATGTATGGTTTCCCGATAGTTTAATCCATATCTTGACAAAACAGGTTCATAGCACTTGATCAAATTAACTTGCATCTGGTGAATGTAATTCATCTTTGGTAATTGTCCAATAATTCAAAATTAAGAACTATTTTTGCAGTGCAAACAACTCAGTCTGTTGCGTAGAACCATTCAAAACCACTATTATGATAAAGAGACTATTTTTCCTGGTCATGGCGGTGATGGCCATGACAGGAACGGCGCAGGCTTGGTCATGGTGGAACTATCCGCCCGACGATCAGGATGTGCAAGTAACTTCAACCAATCTGCCTATTGTCTGGATGGATGTAGACGGGCAGATCATCGACCGCTATGAGCGCATCACGGGGCGGATGAAAATCATCTATAACGGAGAAGGCCAGCTTAACTATGCCGACACAGTTGCCCACCCGGGCCAGCACATCGACTACGAGGGTTATATAGCGGTGCGTTACCGTGGCAGTTCGTCGTTCAATGCAAGTGACAAGAAACCCTATTCCTTCCGCCCGTTGGATAAACCGCTGGAAGAAGGCGGTGAGAAGAAGAAAGTCAACATCCTGGGCATGGGCAAGGACAACAACTGGGCACTGCTGGCTCCTTATGCCGACAAGAGCATGCTGCGCGACTTGTTGGCGTTTGAGGTGTCGCGCCCGTGGATGGAGTACACGCCCGAGGGACGCTACTGTGAGTTGTTCCTCGACGGCATCTACTACGGCGTTTTCATCCTCACCGAGGTGGTTTCTGATGGCAAGCAGCGTCTGAATTTACCTGACCCGGGCGATAGTGGCGACGCGATAACCGGCGGTTACATCATGGAGGTGAACCGCACCGACGGCGAGGTAACCTATGTTTCGCAGTATCATCCCGTGAGCCCTTCGGGCTTCACCTACGGGGGCCAATACATCAACATGCAATACAAGTCGCCCGACTATGAGGATTTGACCGCCGATCAGGTGAATTACATCACAGGGCGCATCCATGAGATGGAGACCTCGTTGTGGAATTACAGGCCCACAGGCGAATCCACCTATCAGGAATACCTGGATGTGACCAACTTCATCGACTATCAGATTGCCCAGGAACTGGCTCACAACGTGGATGCCTACCGCTTGAGCGGCAAGTTCTTCAAGCGTCGTGACAGCGTGGACGCGCGTTTCAAGATGGTGGTGTGGGACATGAATTTGGCCTACGGCAACTCTGACTATTATCAGGGCTGGCGCACCGACACCTGGATGTATCAGAACAACAATGTCATGTACAGCGAGGGGGATCCTCAGCTGATTCCCTTCTGGTGGTACAAACTCAACACCGACCCCAGTTACACCGCTGCCCTCAAATCGCGTTGGGCCCAGTACCGTCGCAGCAATCTGCGTCAAGACCGTGTGATGGCTACTGTGGACTCGCTTGCTAACGTACTCACCTCGCATAATGCTGAACAGCGCAACAGTGAGGCGTGGCCCCGTTGGGGACAGTATGTCTGGCCCAACTATTATATTGCCGACAACTACCAGGACGAGGTTAATTACCTCAAGCAGTGGTTAAGCGACCGCATCGCTTGGATGGACAACAAGTTGGGTTTTGACCCGACAGCTTACTTGCGTGGTGATGTGGATGGTGATGGCCATGTGGGTATGGACGACTTGACTGCACTCATCAATTACCTGGTGACGGGAAATACTATTGGCATTGATATGGTTGGTGCCGACGTGGACGATAACGGCAGTATTGGCATGGACGACTTGACTTCGTTAATTAACTACCTGGTGTATAACACTTGGTAAGCGTTTTGACGCACGTTGGTAAAGAGATGACTGCTCTCCCGATGGATTATTCCGTCGGGAGAGTGTTTTTTATCATTTTTCTTATTATTTTTGCACTCATGAAACACCCAAAATTCATCATCACCAATCGAGGGTATTTGCGGTTGGATATCGTCTATCTGCATCGTGATTTGCTCATGCCACATGAGGACTGCCTGGGGGGTGGTTTCTACGAGTATGATTATGTGGGGGACAAACTGATGCTTTCGGGCAAGTCCTATGACTATGGTTACCCCCAGTGGAGCAAGATTGACGTGCTCAAGGTCCCCGAGGCCTTCAAAGGAGTGCCCATCGTTTATCGCGACCCCAGGGGTGACGAACTCATCCTGACCGAACACTTCACCATCGAGTATTATTGAACAATGGCAACAATAGAACGTTTCTTGAATGAATTATCGGCTGTCTTGCCCAAGGAGAGGGTTTACACCGACGAGTTGCGGACCCTGGCCTGGGGCACCGATGCGAGTTTTTACCGCTTGACGCCTCAAGTCGTCATCCGAGCCAAAGATGAGTCCGAGGTCTCGATGATTGTCAAGGCGGCCAGCAAGCATGGTTTGCCTTTCACCTTCCGCGCTGCGGGCACGTCGCTCTCGGGACAAAGTGTGAGCGACAGCATCCTCATCGTGGCAGGAAAGAACTGGGAAGACTATAGCGTTGCTCCCGATGCCGACAGCATCACCCTGCAGCCCGGTATCGTGGGCGCGAGAGTGAATCAGATATTAAAACCGCTGGGACGTGTCTTTCCGCCCGATCCCGCCAGCATCGGGTCGGCAATGGTGGGCGGCATTGTCGCCAACAATGCCTCGGGCATGAACTGCGGCACACATGCCAACAGCGACCGCATGCTGTTGTCGGCACGCCTGGTGTTGCCCGACGGCACTGTGCTTGACACGGGCGACGAGGCGAGTCGTGAGGCGTTCCGTAAGAGCCATCCCGACTTCATCGCCAAGATTGAGGCCTTGCGCGACCGCATCCGCGCCAATCAACCCCTTGCCGATCGCATTCGCAAGAAATACAGCATCAAGAACGTCACTGGTCTGAACCTGCGGCCGTTCATCGCCAATGATGACCCGTTTGACATCATTGCACACTGTGTGGTGGGTAGCGAGGGTACGCTGGCCTTCATCAGCCAGGTCACCATGCGCACCTTGCACGATTATCCCTGCAAAGCCTCAGCGATGCTCTATTTCTTCACGATGAAAGAGAGCTGCGAGGCGGTAGTCGCGCTCAAACAACTGAAATCAAGTGAGGAGGACATCGCCATGAGCGAGGAAAACCTGATGGTCAAGAGCGCTGAGATGCTAGACTATCTGTCGCTAGCGTCGGTCGATGACCCTGTCTATCTCCAATACAAAAAAGATGTTGATGCAGGGAAAATCGATGGAGTGGAACCAGGCGATTACCATAATCTCACCGCCATCCTCACCGAGACCAAGGCATCGTCCCCCGACGACCTGCAGCGCCGCATTGATACCATCACTCAGTGTCTATCACAATTCAAGACCTATATCCCCGTCGCCTTTACCGATAACCCGGCAGTTTATGGCAAGTACTGGGCCATCCGCTCGGGCATCTTCCCCAGTGTGGGCGGTGCTCGTCCCGTGGGCACCTCTTGCCTCATCGAGGATGTCGCCTTTGCCGTTGAGGACCTGCCCGAGGCCACCGTAAAACTGCAGCGCCTTATCGCTGACCATGGCTATACTGACGCTTGCATCTACGGCCATGCCTTCGAGGGCAATTACCATTTCATCATCAATCAACTTTTCAGTGACGAGAGCGAGGTGCAGCGCTATGCTGCGATGATGCGTGACGTGGCACGCCTCGTGGTCGAGGAATATGACGGCTCATTGAAAGCCGAGCACGGCACGGGTCGCAATATGGCACCTTTTGTTAAGTATGAATGGGGTGAGGAAGCTTTTGCCGCCATGCGCGAACTGAAAGAGATTTTTGACCCGCATTATCTGCTCAATCCCGGCGTCATCTTTAATGACGATTCCGAGTGTTTCATCAAGCACTTCAAACCCCTCCCCGAACTCAAGATGCGCGGATTTGACGCATCAATAGCCCCCGTGGGTGATCGTCATGACAGCGTACGTGAAACTATCGAAGGAGTCCTCAAGGCCAATAAGTGCATCGAGTGCGGCTTCTGCGAGGTGAACTGCCTGACCTGCGGCTTGACACTCTCTTCACGCCAGCGCATTGTTATCCAACGTGAGATTTCCCACCTGCGCGAGACAGGCAGTGACCCCGAGCGTTTGGCAACCCTCGTTAAGCAATATCATTATCAAGGCGACCAGACGTGCGCTGGCGATGGCTTGTGCGCCACCTCGTGCCCGATGAAAATCAATGTCGCCGACCTGACCCACCTCGTGCGCCAAGAGGCACTGCCCCAGGGAAGCATAGGATACAAGACGGGGCAATTTGCTTCACGACATTTTGCGGGCATCAAGAGCGGTCTGCGTTTTGTCCTTGACACCGCACGACTGGGTCACAACGTGCTGGGTACCTCAGCCATGAAGGACATCGCGGGTGTCATGCACAAGGCAGGAATGCCCCTGTGGACTCCTGCCATGCCAGGCAAGGTGCATCAGCCTCGTGCCGGTAGGGTGTATTCCCGCTCCTCAGCCCAGGATAAAGGCGAATCTCAAGCGCTCAAGGTGGTCTATTTCCCCTCGTGCATCAACCAGACGATGGGCTTGTCCAATGGCTCGCCTTTAAAGCATTCACTTGTTGATGAGATGGTGTTATTGTGTGCCAAGGCGGGCTTTGAAGTCATCTTCCCTGAGGGACTGGAAAAGATGTGTTGTGGCACTATTTGGGAGTCCAAAGGAATGCTCGACATTGCCGACCAGAAAATCGCCGAACTCGACGAGGCGCTGTGGCTGGCCAGCGAACACGGCAAATACCCTGTCGTGTGTGATCAGAGCCCCTGTCTGCATCGCATGAGGAAATGTATCAAGCGCATGAAGTTGTATGAGCCTGTAGAATTCATCTGGGAATACCTGCGTGACCGCCTTGAGTTCATGCCTATCGACCGTCGCATAGCCCTGCATTTCACCTGCTCCACTCGCGAGATGGGCTTGGTGGACAAGATGACCGACTTGGCAAAGTTGTGTAGCAACAACGTCTTCCTGCCCGAGGGCGTGGGCTGCTGCGGCTTTGCTGGTGATCGTGGCTGGACTCACCCCGAGGTAAACCGCTGGGCATTGAGAAAACTGCGAAAGCAGTTAGAAGAGAACCATATCGAGATGGGTTACAGCAACAGCCGCACCTGCGAGGTGGGCTTGGAGACCAACGGCGGCATCCCCTATCAAAGCATCGTCTATCTCGTTAACGAAGTCACTACCGCAAAATAAACCCGATTACAAGGTGGGGAGGGCGGTGCTGTGGAGGGCGAAAGCCTCGGCGGCGCCGCAACGGCATTCGATGCCGCGGAACAGTTCCATCTTGGTGTGCCACCCGTCGTAGAGGTCATCCATGTGCTGGCTCACGTGGCAGTTGCAGGCCTCATGTTTGCGTTCCAGCACTGCCTCAATGTTCACCCAATGAGTGGGGTGGAACATCTGGCTCTGCTCGCCTGACATCGCTTCAAAGTAATAGAGGTGGAAACGGCGGTCGAGACGTCGCCATGCATCAAGTACCAGCATACCGCAGGCGGCATGGTCGCGGTGGGCGTCTATGGGCCAGTGCGTGAGCACGATGTCGGGATTTTCGCGGTCGATGAGTTCACGCATCTCTTTGTACCGATCCAGATTGACCTCAGTGTTGCCGTCCACCTGGTTCATGAAGATATGGCGCGCACCGGTCACTTTGCAGGCATTCTCGCTCTCGACCACGCGTATAGCGGCTGCCTCGCTGTGGCTCTTGCCAGGAATGCCTGCTTCACCGCGCGTGAGATAGACGCACACGACTTCGTGGCCTGCGTCCGACAGCAGGCACATAGTTCCGCCGCAACACGTCTCAGGATCATCGGGATGAGCTCCGATGGCGAGTACTTTCATTCTCCTGCGTCTAGGGGGTGCGCCTCTGTTTTCTTGATTCTCTGCGGCACTTGAGCCCACAGGCAGTCCAAGCACAGTGGCGCCCACGGCAGCAGTGCCGGTCATTTTAATCATTTCACGTCTGTTCATAGCAGAACACGTTTATTTGCCGTACAGCAGATATTGATAGGGTTGCAGTTTGATGGAAGCGTTCAACTCGGTCTGCTCACCGGTCATGAGGTTGGTAACCGTCTTGCCTTGCCACATGGGTGGAACATCAATGCTGTTCACGCCATCGCGCACGTTGACCACCACAAGCACGTTGTCGTTGTTGAGCACGCGATCCACACACAACACGTTGTTCTCGTCATCGTCAAACGCGATGACCTTGCCGCTGGAGCGCAGGGCCGGGTGGTCGTTATAGACAGCGACGAGTTTCTTGTACTCTTCACGCAAGGCACTGTTGGCGTTCCAGTCAACCGGCACATAGTGGAAGAAGTTGATGGTTTCGGGATAACCCACTTCCTGCGAGCCGTAGATGAGCATGCCACCATGCAGCATGGTCGTTGCAACAAAGGCTGCCATCGATGCCCTCACCCCGCCGTAGAGTGTGATGGGAGATGCTTTGGTTGCCTCGTCGTGATTGGTAGTGAAACGCAGTTTGAATTTTCCTCGGTCCAGGTCCTTATATTCATTCTTGTCCACCGAGATGAGTTTTCCTACTTTGGCGTCGCCCTTCATCACTTGGGCGATGGCACCCATGAATTCCCATGCATAGTTCAGGTCGAACCCTGCTGTGAAATTACTGGGATTGGCACCCTCGGCTAGCATGATCAGGTCACGAGGTTTGGCGTTCGCCCGCAATGTGTTGATGCATTCGGTCCAGAATTCCACTGGCACCTGGTCGGCGACATCACAGCGGAAGCCGTCCACACCCACGCTGTCCACCCAGAAGGACATCGCGTCGATCATCGCGGCACGCATGTCCTTGTTGTCATAGTTGAGGTCAGCGACATCTGTCCAGTCGGTGCCGGGCGGATAGATAATGTTGCCATCTTTGTCATGGGTGTACCAATCGGGATGCTGTGTCACCCACACGTTGTCCCATGCCGTGTGATTGGCCACCCAGTCAAGGATGACGCCTATGCCACGCTCGTGGCACGATGCAACCAGCATGCACAGGTCGTCAACAGTGCCATATTCGGCTGCCACAGCCTTGTAGTCCTTTACCGAGTAAGGAGAATTCTTGCTCTTCACTTCTCCGATGGGATAGATAGGCATAATCCATAGCATATTCACGCCCAGTTCCTCGATGGAGTCAAGCCGGTCGATAATTGCTTGGAAGGAATTAGATGGAGCAAACACGCGCGGATTAACTTGGTAGAGCACTACATCGGCTACCTCAGGCACGTGGAAACCGTCGGCAACGGGTACAGCGTTGTGGTTCTTGGGCTTGCAGCCCATCGCCATCACCGTCAGTGTGATCAGTAAAGTTAAAAATATCTTTTTCATCGCTTATATAGTTTTTAGTGTTATTAATTGCGTTGTAGTCAGTCTATTTCGTCGTGATGGATAAAGGGTTGATTAATTGACGCTCTGTTTGAACAACTCGAACTGCTCACCGCTCACCTCGGTGATGGTGAGAGTCACGCGCTCCTGTTCGTCCTTGCCAATCGTGAATACCAACACATGTCCATCGACGGTATAACCTGTTTCGATCGCCTGTGTCTCACTGTTCACGCGCCAGGGCACCGCCATGCGTGCGTTGCTGCCCTTGAGGGCATTCTTGATGGCGAGTTTTGCCATCTCCATATCCTTGACGACAGTGGAGAACATGGTGCAGCCGTTGTCCGTCGCTGCCGTCTGGGTGAAGTCATATTTCTCGCTCAGCCACAAGGCGACATCATCATAGTGGTAAAGGCTTTCGGCTGGCTGTTGTGGCGTGGTGGCTTTCGACTGTTTGGCGGCTACTTGTTCCTGGCGACGGGCTTCACGTTTCTCGCGCTCGTGCTGGCGTTCCTGCTCCTTCAGTCTTTTTTTCTCCTCTCGTTTGAGTCGTTCTTCCTCTTGCCGCTTTTTCTTATCTTCGGCCTTTTTCAGTTCCTCGGCTTTCTTTAGTGCTTTGGCATCGGCACGTTGTTTTTCCTTTTCTTGTCGTTGCTTATCGCGCAGCCTGCGTTTCTCGGCCGCACGTTGCTGGGCATCGAGTTTGCGTTGCTCTTTAGCACTCACCACAGGCTGTGCCGGCTGTTCCTCATCCTCGAGAATGTCGTTGACCAGAGTGCTTGAAGGCTCCTCTTCGTCGGGGAGTACCACGGCTTTTCGGTCACGTGTGCTGCGGCTTGAGGACTTGTCCTTCTTTGTAGTTCTGGATTTAGGCTTTGCTTCGGTCTGTTGCTTGTCCTTCTTACCCAATGACTTGTAATAATCGGCGGTCTCGGTCACGCTCACATAGTAGGTTCCATCATCCAGTGCTTTACGCTTGACGCTGAAGCGGAACCTGTTTTTTTCGTAGCGGAACTCCTTCCAGTAGGTGGTGTTAGTCATGTGCCAATCGTTCACGGCCTTGATGTCGTCATAACTGCCCATCAACTGGTCGATTTTATCGCGCACCTTTTTGCTGTTCAACCCGTCAGGGCTGTTCAGGAAATAGGTCACTTCTCCCTTGCTGCGCTGCTGCTCCATGTCGGCTGCGCTGGGTGTGTAGTAATACTCAAAGTAGTTGCGGCCCACGAATGTCTCGCTCACGACATCCCCCAGATACCATTCCCACTCCGGCGCCTGCTGGGTGGGCTGTGCCGTAACGGCGAGCGCGAGGCTCGCCAGCAAGCACAAGAATATGTTTTTTATTCTCATTAGGCCAAATTCGATTTGGTTGCAAAAAAAAATAAAGAATGACAAATGTAATTTCATTTTTGTTCAGGTGCAAGGATTTGACGGTATTTTTCTGTAAAGATGTCGTTTTTTTGGCATGATTGCGCTGAAAGTTGTAAAATCAGTTGCTGATTTCATTAGAATGTTTTATATTTGTGGCGCGAAGTGGTGGCCATGTCCCACTGCCGAGCAAGACATATTTGAAAATTAGACGAAAGCGTTTTGTTTTTGGCCTATAACTGAAATTTCGCCAATATTTCGCTCCGGTCAAAGGCAGTCAATAACGCTCCGTCGCTGGTTGAGTGGTTCGCCATCCCCTACAACCAAGGGAGAGGGCTTGACCATAATGCCAAGCGTGGGGGATGACTGTTCGCGGAGCAAGGGCGTTTGGCGATGCCTCAGTTATAGTGAACAGGACAAACAAAGTCCCTACGCTTTTCATTTACCAAATAATTAAAGCCGAATTCGGGGGACTCAGGAGGTAACCATTAACGTCATGAAAAAACTACTTTTCTTTATGTTCTTTATGCTGCTGGCAACGGCGGCACAAGCCGCCACCGACTATGGCTTTTCAGTAGCCGGGATAACTGTTACCAGCGACAACTGTAACAACATCGTGAGCAACTACATCACGAGCGGCACGGTGTATTACACCCCGAGTACCAACACGCTGTACATGAACAATGTTACCATCACCATGACAGGCGACTACAACCGTGTCATCAACAACCTGGAGAATGATGGTCTGAAGGTCCAATTCAGCGGCACCTGTAACCTGAAGGCTCAGGATGCCTCCGTTATCCGCGTCAGGAAACATAGCACCACGCTCTATGCTCCTTCTGCATCCACTGTTGTCAACATTACAGGCGTTAACGATTGTGCCATTTATATGGCAACGGATAATTTTCCCAAGCTGTGTTTTGAGGGACCTGGCAAATTCATTATCAAGTCCACCGCGAAACCTGCTCTCGAAGGTCAAGACAATGGCGATCTCCTGGGTGCTCCCTATTATGTTTTTTTCAAAAATGTGAATGCAACATTGTCTTCTACTCAGGATAATGTGGTCAGATTATATGGCTTTATCACATTTAACGAAGGCAGCAGCGTCAGGTTCAAGGCCACTAACAATTCTTCCAAATCCGTTATCACTAGAGCACAATTCGGTTATAGTGGTAACGAGACCATCTTGGAGCCTCTTGGAGCCTATAGCAGCGGAGATTGGGAAAGTGGTACCGTCTATGATGCCGACGGAAACAGGGTCATTTACGACGATGTTTACGTCAGCGATGACTACGTGCTCATTAATGCTACTAACTTCCCCGATGCCAACTTCCGAAATGCTTTGCTGAGTATCTATCCCAAGGGCTACCTGTCGCAGAGTGACATCAACTCCCGCACTTCATTGAGTGTATCAAATAAGAGCATTTCAAGCCTTACCGGAATATCTTACTTCACCGAATTACAGTATCTGTATTGCAGCAACAACAGCCTGACCACGCTGCAACTCAAGAATAACCCCAAGCTGAAATATGTTGATGCCAGTAACAATCAGTTGCTGTGGCTTGACGTGACTAACTGCACGCAATTGAATAAACTGATATGCAATAATAACAAGTTGGGTCAACATTCTACCTACACGTCAGGTCTTTATGGTTTAGGCAGTTGCTATCAGACCCTGAATTATTTGGACTGCTCCTACAATTCGTTGCCAAGCCTATCGCTTTTCAACTATTCAAATTTGATGACCTTGAAGTGCAACAATAACACGACTCTGACGACACTTACTTGCTATAATAACGCCTTGACCATTCTCGATATCACAGGTAACACGGGATTGACAACACTCAGGTGTTACAATAATGCCAACCTGACTGCCATCACGGGTCTGGCTAGCTGCAAGGCCATCACCTATCTGGACTGCGAGGACTGCGCCATCACCGACCTGACTGGCGTAAACAACATGACCAACATCGCCACACTCTATGCTCGCAACAACCAGCTGACCTCGCTCTCTCTTACCCAAATGGATTACCTGACGACCCTGAGGGTCAGCGGCAACACGTCGATGACTAGACTGGTTTGTTATGGTTGTTCACTGACATCGCTCGATGTGACGGGATGTACTTCCATGACCTATCTCGACTGCTCTTTCAACTATCTGACGTCTTTTTCGGTAAGTGGTTGTTCCTCCATGAAAAAAATTGAGCTCTATGGCAACAAGATGACTAGCTCGAGCATGACAACCCTGATCAACAGCCTGCCCACACGCACCAGCACCAACAAGGGCGAACTGTTGGTTCTGTATAACAGTGGCGAGAGCAACGTGTTTACCAGCGCTCATGCCACCGCCGCCGCCGCCAAGTACTGGACATCCTATCGTTATAATGGCTCGTATTGGGAAATCATCGCTGCATCGTTGCCTGGCGACGTGGACGGTAACGGTGTTGTCGGTATGGATGACTTGACCGCACTGATCAACTATCTGGTATATGGTACCTCGATCAACATGACGGGTGCTGATGTGGACTACAACGGTGTTGTCGGCATGGACGACTTGACCGGTTTGATCAACTACCTGGTATACAACCAGTGGCCCTAAACTTCCCATGAAATGAAAAGTAATCTCTGAGGAGTATCTGCATAGTAGAGACGCAAATTCTGCGTCTCTACTGCTTTCTCCCGTGATGCCACAGTAGTTTTCATCTTTTGTTTCCCATATTTGTCATTTTTGGGATTTTCGCTATCTTTGCAGCAGATACTTAATTGACTGTTGATATGAAACTGAAACATCTCATATTGTGTGCTGTGGCAGCAGTAGCCGTGTTACCTGCTGCTGCCGACGTGCATCCACGCTACACCACGATGGTGAGCGATGCGACTTCAACCTACGTCACCAAGCGTCCTCCCGCCGAGGAGCGCCTGTTTACCAGCAGAATCATCGAGCAGCGCATCCAGGAAGTACTCAAGAAAATCAAGGGCAACCCGCGCCTGGCGTGGATGTTCGAGAACTGCTTCCCCAACACCCTTGACAGCACGGTACATTACCGTTTGGACGAGAATGGCGAGGACGACACGTTTGTCTATACGGGCGACATCCACGCGATGTGGCTGCGCGATAGCGGCGCCCAGGTGTGGCCCTATGTCCGCTATGCCAACAAGGACGAGAAGTTGCGCCACATGCTGCGCGGCGTCATCCTGCGCCAGTTGAAGTGCATCGTGCTGGACCCCTATGCCAACGCCTTCAACGACGGCCCCACGGGCAGCCAGTGGGAAAATGACCTCACCGACATGAAACCCGAACTGCATGAGCGCAAATATGAGATTGACTCATTGTGCTACCCGATACGTCTCGCCTACGAGTACTGGCTTGTCACGGGTGATGACAGTATCTTCGGCGATTTGTGGGTAGAAGCGATGCAGGCAGTGCTGCGCACGTTCAAGGAACAACAGCGCAAGAATGGCGATAAGGGTCCATACAAGTTCATGCGCCGCGACATCGACGCCAAGTCGTCATTGACATGGTACGGCTGGGGCCCTCCCGTTAACCCCGTTGGACTGATTGTGTCCTGTTTCCGTCCCAGCGACGATGCCACGGTGCTGCCGTTCCTCGTGCCCAGCAATTTCATGGCGGTGTCATCGTTGCGCAAGGCGGGAGAGATTCTCCAGAAGGTCAACCATGACTACTTGCTGGCGGAGCAGTGCCGCGGCCTCGCCCAGGAGGTGGAGGATGCCCTGCACAAATATGCCGTCGTGGGCCATCCCAAATACGGCAAAATCTACGCCTATGAGGTGGACGGGTGGGGCGGACGCGTGCTGGCCGACGATGCCAATGTGCCCAGCCTGTTGGCGATGGGCTATCTGGGCGACGTGCCCATGGATGACCCCATCTACCGTAACACGCGCCGCTTTGTGTGGAGCGAGGACAACCCCTGCTTCTTCAAGGGCAAGGCCGGCGAGGGCATCGGCGGTGCCCACACGGCCTATAACCTCATTTGGCCCATGAGCATTATGATGAAGGCCTTCACTGCCGACAGTGACGAGGAAATTACAGCCTGTATGCGCCAGCTGCTAACCACCGACGCGGGCACAGGCTTCATGCACGAATCCTTCAACAAGGACGACGCCAGCCGCTACACCCGCGCCTGGTTCGCTTGGCAAAACACCCTCTTCGGCGAGCTGGTCATCCACCTCATCGACAACGGCAAGACCGACCTCCTCATCCGCTGTCTGGACTAGTTGCCAGTCCCGATGGCCTCTATAGCTACTGTGGACTTTTGAAAATTTTCTAAAAAAGATTTTACAATCCCTATCAAATATTAAAATGGTGAGGATTGCTGCTTTGTGGTTTCTAAATGCATTACCTTTGCGGCTGTTTAATTCTACAGGACTATCCAAATCATGACAGAATACAGACACCTTACAGACCAACAAATCGAAACCCTGAAGAAGAATGACTGTTGGGCACAAGACTGGAATGAAGTGATGGTGACTGACGACTTTAACGTCGGACGTTGTCATCGCGTGCAGTTTTATGGCTGGGCACGGCTGGGTAACGGATGTGGCTCGGTGGAGATTACCGATGGCTTTGTCAAGAACTGTGGCATCTACAATGCGACGGTGCGCAATGTGACCATCGGCAACAACTGCCTCATCGAGAATATCGGCAACTATTTGCATAACGTGACCATTGGTGACGGTTGCTACATCTCCAATGTGAGCACCATCGAGACCAAGGGCAAGCCCAACTACGGTCAGGGACACACCATTGCAGTCCTTAACGAAGTGGGCGACGGCAACCTCTTGCTGCTCAGTGAACTCAACAGCCAGTTGGCTGCGCTCATGGTAAAGCATGGCGACAACAAGCCCTTGATGGATGCAATCAAGCGGATGGTGGCCGAGTCGGTCGAGAAAGCCAGACCCGAGTGCAGTACCATCGGCAACCATGTGCGCATTATCAACTCGGGTGTCATCATCAACACCATCATCGATGACGGTGCCCAGTTGTGTGGCGTTTCACGCATGACGAACTGCACTATCAGCAGCACAGTGGAAAATCCCATCATCATCCGCACGGGCGTCATCTGCGACAACACTATCATTAGCGGCGGCTCCCACCTTAACGGAAGCGTCAAGTTGACCGATTGTTTCGTGGGTGAGTCCTGCCATCTGGAGAATGGTTTTACCGCAGCCAGCAGCGTCTTTTTTGCCAACAGCTATATGTCTAATGGCGAGGCTTGTGCCGCATTCTGCGGCCCGTTCACGGTGAGTCACCACAAGAGTTCGCTGCTCATCGGAGCCATGTTCTCGTTCTATAACGCGGGTTCGGCGACCAACTTCAGCAACCATGCCTACAAGATGGGCCCCATGCACTATGGCGCATTGGAACGCGGTTGCAAGACCGCCAGTGGCGCATACCTGCTGCTGCCGGCCAACATCGGCTCGTTCAGTGTGCTGTTCGGCAAACTGATGTATCACCCCGACACACGTGATCTGCCGTTCAGCTATCTCATTGCCTATGGCGACACGATGTACCTGAAGCCTGGACGCAACTTTGCCACGGTGGGTCTGTACCGCGACATCCGCAAATGGCCCAAGCGCGACAAGCGCTATAAGGGCGAACATCGCAGCGTGGTGAACTTTGACTGGCTCAGCCCCTTCACCATCAGCGAGGTGTTGCGAGGAAAAAAGATTCTGGAGAATCTGCGTGCTGCCAGCGGTGACAATGTGAGCACTTACAACTACCATGAGTACGTTATCAAGGCGCCCCTCCTGCACAAGGGCATCAAGTACTATGACATGGCACTGCGCATCTACATGGGTGCTGTGCTCAAGCGCCACAAACCCATTCCTCCTGTCACGACCGAGGGCGAGGGCAACTGGATTGACCTCATGGGACTGCTCATGCCGCAGACCGCCGAGGAGAAGATCATCGATGACATCATCAGCGGCCGTCTCGACTCGATTGACGCTGTCAACGCTCGCTTCAAGAACCTCGACGCCAACTACAACGAGTTGCGCTGGTCATGGAGCTACCGCGTGATTCTCGACTACTACGGCATCACCGAGTTGACCGAAGAGGCCGTGCAGCGCATTCATCAGGATTATGTCACCGCTCGCCGCGAGTGGATCGCACTCATCCGTGAGGATGCCGAGAACGAATTCACACTCGGCGACATCGACCGCGAGGTGCTCGACGACTTTGTCACCCTCCTCGACCGCGAGGTGGACTTCGAAAACCAAAAACTATACATGTGATCTAGTCAATCTAGATTCTCTAGAATAACTAGCGCGTTTGTACTCTAAACTACAAGAGGTCGTGCATTGAGCACGACCTCTTGTATGTAGCGGGACTGAGAATTGAACTCAGGACCTCCGGGTTATGAATCCGACGCTCTAACCGACTGAGCTATCCCGCCATCTTTTTTCCGAAAAGCGACTGCAAAAGTACAACCAATTCCCCAACCGACCAAATTTTTTCGGGAAAAAAGTGTTTTGATAATTAATTATTCTTCCAAAATGCAGGTGTGAAGATGACCAAAACCGTGAAAATCTCGAGCCTTCCCATCAACATGAGAGCTGACAGGATCCATTTGACTCCCATGGGCAGTAAGCTCCATGACATCGTTGGCCCGATTTCCAAGCCCAGCGTCGGCCCCACATTGCTGGCGCAACTCAATGCGATGGTAAAGGAGTTGGTGCTGTCCACTCCCACCAGAATCATGATGAAGTAGGCGGTGAGACACAACACAAGATAGGCCATGAGGAATGCAACCAAGGTGATTTGTCCCGAGACGTTAATTGTGGAGTCATTGACTTTTACTGGCAGTATGGCCTTGGGATGAAGTCGGTGAAGAAATTCGTTGCGCAGGATTTTGAAGGCGATGACGCCTCGAGCGCATTTGAAGCCGCTGGAAGTGCTTCCCGCACACCCGCCAAAGAACATGCACAGACTCAGCACCACCCAGGTGATGTGATGCCATTGAGCCGCATCCTCGTTGAACATTCCCGTGGTCGTGAGGAAAGACACAACCTGGAACAACGCTACCCTGATGGCATCGCTGAGGGAATAATCGTTGAATCGCAACAGGAAAGCGACGATAATTGCTGTCGAGACAAGGGCGAGAGCCGAATAGAAACGGACTTCGGCATTCTTGAGCAGATGCTTGATTTTTCCCTTGAACAACGCGGCATATAGCATAGCGAAACTGATACCCGATAGGAACATGAACACGATGGCTGTGTAGTCGATGGCGGGGTTATTGAAATAGCCTGTGCTGGCATCATGTGTGGCAAAACCACCTGTGGCAGTAATCGTCATGGCATAGTTGACGGCATCAAATGGGCCCATGCCGAAAAGGAAAAACAAGAGGGCGCATACGGCAGTCAACACGATATACACACCCCACAAAGCCTTGGCGCTAGTTGTGAGTCGCGGTTGCAGTTTTGATTGAACAGGGCCGGTTGCCTCGGCAGCGAATACCTTAATCGAGCCGCCGACAAACGATGGCAAGATGGCGATGGTGAAGAAGACGATACCCAAACCGCCAATCCATTGTGTCAGCGAGCGCCACAGTAGCACGCCGTGTGGCATTCCTTCCACCTGATCGATGATAGTGGCACCAGTCGTTGTCAAGCCCGACATGGCCTCAAAGAAGGCGTCCGAAACATTTGTGATGTACCCGCCCAACAGGAACGGGAGTGAACCAAAGGTAGCAAAAGCAATCCAGACGATGGTGACAAGCAGATAGGCATCACGTCGGCTCAGTGCATTGGTGGCACCGCGGCCCAGCAGCCTTAACACGATTGCTGCCAGCGTTGAGGCACCAACTGTGATGGCGAGAGGAACCATATCGTCCTCCCAATAGCACAAGGATACCACCAGGCACATGGCCATGAAGGCTGCTTCGATCATCATCAAGGATCCTAAGATTTTGGATATGAGTCGAGTGTTAATCATCGCTCAAATGAAGAATTTCTCAATTTGACTGATATTGGTGTCCTGACAGAATACCACGACGTTATCGCCTGGCTGGATTTGGGTGTTGCCGTTAATCAACAGGCCCACACCGTCTCGCACCAAACCGCCCAATTCCACTGATTTGGACAAGTTGAGTTCACGCACTCGTTTGGATGTGATGCGCGACCCTTCACGAGCGGTGAACTCGGCAATATCGGCATTGACCATCAACAGGTTGCGGATGTTGCGCACGTCGCCGTTCAGCAACAATTGGTAGATGTAACTTGCCGTCAGCGCCTGCTTGTTGATGATGGTGCCGATGTCGGAATTGCCGGCAATGTTCATGTAATCCATGTTTTCAATCATCGCGATGGTCTTGCGCACGCCGAGTTCCTTCGCCGTCATGCAGGTCAGAATATTGGCCTCGGCATTTCCCGTGAGTGCTACCAGAGCCTGGGCATTTTTGACGTTTTCTTCCAGCAGATTGGCCACCGAGCGTCCATCGGCGTTAATGACCATCACACGGCTGGTATCGATGACAGCATTGAGCTCTTCGCAGCGTGCAGCATTGGTTTCAAAGATTTTGGCTTTCATCCCCCGTGGCAAGCTGTTGACCACTCTGACTGCGGTTTTCCCGCCGCCGACGATAATGACGTTTTTCACGTCGGGATAGTTTTCTTTACCAACGATTTTCCTCATGTCATGAATATAATCCTTGGTCGTCATGAAATAGACATAGTCATGGTTGAGCAGCATGTCATCACCCGTGGGAATAATGGTGTGATTACCGCGCTTGATGGCCACGACATGATAAGGGGTTCCAGGCTGGCACACTTCCTTGAGTGGCCTGTTGATGATGGTGCAATCCTCCTTGATTTTGATGCCCAGCATCGTGAGTGCACCATCATGTACGTCCCATCGCTGACGAACCCATGACAGTTCCAGGCCAGCGACGATGTCTTGGGCTGCCAGATCATCAGGGTATATGATTGATGAGATGCCGGCACGTTTGAAAGCATTTATGATATGGCTATCGGTGAACTCATCGTTCTCGACCCTTGCAATGGTCTGTTTAGCTCCCATTGATTGGGCCAGCACACACAAACTCAGATTCATGTTTTCATCCCGAGTCACCGAAATGAAGAGGTCGGCGTTCTTCACACCGGCATCCCTGAATGACTTGATGGGGGTATTGGCTGATGATCTGATAGTCATCAAGTCGCAAAAAGATGAGATGCGTTCCAGTTTTGACTCGTCTTCATCAATAATGACGATATCCTGCTTGATTTTGGAGAACAGTTCAGCAAGATGGGCTCCTATGGCATCAGCGCCGACGATGATCACTTTCATAATTTCGGTTGGTTGTTTGGGACGCAAATATACTGACACATTTCCGATATGTACAAATATATAAAGAAAAAATTGTTAGAAACACATTTTTTATCCGTTTTTCTGTATTAAAGCTGCTATCACTTTCCGTCTTGTGAAGAGGAACTACAGGTCACGATGAATTGCGTTTTTGGATAGAAAACTTGTAGGAATGAAATTTTACTGCTATTTTTGTATGACAAAGGCTTTTAGCTCAACACACTGTGAGCAAGTGAACGAATAAGGCCGTCATATAGAGATAACGATTCAAAAGACTTGAGCATGATGAAGAAGCATCTACAATCAAGCGCATTTTTGCTGATAATATTGCTGTCGCTGGGCACAAGTGCTCAGGGCATCTATGGTGACGTGAACAATGACGGTGAGGTAAACATTGCCGACGTGAATGCTGTGGTCAATGTCATCTTGGGCGGGGAGGTTCCCACCCCTCCACCTGTTGATCCCACAACCGATACCATCGTCGCAACAGTATTTGACACCGATGTCCCAAACCGCCACTTTTACCGCATCCCTGCCATCGTGCAATCATTGGACGGCCGTCTGCTCGCTATCGCTGATGATAGGCATAACAGCGACGCTGATATCGGCGGCAACCGTGGCATCGACATTGTGGGCAAGTTCAGCGATGACGGCGGCAGGACGTGGGGCGATACCTTCATCATTGCCGATGGTACAGCAGCCCTCGGCGGCTTTAGAAACAGCCATGGTGATGCTGCGGCGGTTGTGGACCGTGAGACGGGAAAACTGCTCATCATGTGCGCCTCGGGAAAGCAAGGCTTCCTGGCATCGACACTGCAAAATCCCTTACTCGTTGGCCGCTACATGAGCAGTGACGGCGGGGAGACCTGGACGGGCGAGGAGGTGACAAGTGACATCTACGGCATCTTTGCCGATTTCCCAGAGGTCAACGCCCTGTTTTTCTCCAGCGGACGCATCTGCCAGAGCAGTCGCATCAAGCAGGGAGAGTATTACCGTCTTTACTCGGCGGTTTGCGGTCCGATGGGCGTGGGTTGCCTGGTGCTCTATAGTGACAACTTCGGGCAAACGTGGCAGGCTTTGGGTGACCCTGTTGCAAGACCGACAATCTCTCCATTTGGAGACGAGGCCAAGATTGAGGAATTGCCCGATGGCAACGTGTTGTTGAGTTGCCGCTCCAAGCAGACCGCTACTAGTGGCAGACTGTTTAATATCTATGACTACGCAACTGGCGCATGGGGCGAAATGGCCATCAGCAACGACCAGGAAACGGGCACCTACAGCGAGGATTGTTCCTGCAATGGCGAGGTGCTCATCGTTCCTGCAATCCGCACCAGCGATGGGCGGCAGGTGCAACTTTTGTTGCAGTCGGTGCCGCGTGGCAAGGGGCGCCTGCGGGTGAGCATCTATTACAAAGCGTTGCTTGAACCCGGCGACTACGATGAACCGTCAGATTTCTCATGGGGATGGCAAAGATATCAAGTAACTGAGAACTATTCGGCCTATTCCACGATGATTGCCACCGCAAGCGGTGACATCGCTTTCTTCCTCGAGGACTGCAACGATAACGAGGGGAGCACGTCGGCCTATGACCTGCTGTTCCAGCTCCTGTCCATCGAAACGATTACAAACGGGCGGTACACCGCCATCAAACAATATTGAAAATGAACGAATACATCAAGATACCAGTGTTTGCGGCTCCGCTGCAAGGAGTGACCGACAACGTGTGGCGCATGGCGCAGCACGAGGTGTTTGGCGGCGTGGATGCCTACTATGCGCCTTTCATGCGCGTGGAGCATGGCGAGGTGAGGCGCAAGGATCTGCGTGATGTGGACCCCGAGCGCAACGCCGGCACTACGCTCATTCCACAGATTCTCGCCTGTCAGCCCGACCATGCCCTGATGATGGTCGATGCCCTCAAGCAGATGGGCTACAATCGCATCGACATCAACCTGGGTTGCCCCTTCCCGCCCATCGCCCTGCACCGCAAGGGCTCGGGCATGCTGGCCTATCCCGACTTGGCCGAGGGCTTGTTCAAGACGCTTGGCGGCGTCGATGGGGTAGAATATAGCGTGAAAATGCGCATCGGTTGGGACCGCAACGACCAGTGGCGCGACATCCTGTCGTTGATGGATATCATCAAACCCGTCAACATCGCTGTGCATCCCCGCATCGGCAAACAACAGTACAAGGGAGACCTCGACATCGAGCAGTTCGAGGCTTTGCTCGCTGCATCACCGTGGCCCGTCGTCTATAATGGCAACCTGCGCTCTGTCGAGGACATTAAAGACATTATTGCCCGTTATCCCAACATTGCGGCCGTGATGGTGGGCAGCGGTCTTGCCGCCAATCCTGGCATGTTCGCCCCCAATGCTTGTCCCGACGATTACCGCCGTTTCCACGATATGCTGGTGGACGGCTACACCGCGCAACTCAATGGCGGCGAGGCCCAGTTGGTGCGCCACCTTCAGGACATTTGGCAGACCTTTCTGCCTGCTACAGGCCACAAACTGTTCAAGGCCATACGCAAGTCCCGCACCCTCGACCAATATGAGACTGCAGCCGCCGCTGCCCTTGCTGATGTGGAGAACGCCTTGACCGCCAAACCCGAGGAAGAGCAGGACCTCAGCTGATATTGAGGATTACTCCTCGATGTCGTTTTCCTCGTTGGGGAACTCGACGGGAGTTGCCGCCATCTCAGTGGGTTGGAAAGTGGCCTCGATGGGCAGGGGTGGGGGAACCACCACGGGCTCAGGCAGCGCTGTGCGGTCTTTGGTCAACTGGTCGAGATACTTGATGGCGAAGAAGAGAAATGCCACACCTGCCACCGTCATGGCGATGATGATGGTGACGGGCAGATTATTGGCATCTTCATAGGCGCTCCCCGCAAATGCCATAGAAATCAGGCAAGCAGTGGTGTTGTTGAGGGCATGGATAAAGACGCAGGGCCAGATGCTGCGGGTGCGGTAATAAACCCAGCCAAGGAAACAGCCCATCATGATGGCTGTCAGTCCCTGTGTGAAATTGCCGTGGGCGACAGCGAAGAACACAGCCGAGACCAGGATGGCCAGCCAAGGCTTCCAGTTCTTTTCCAACAGGCGGCGCAGAATGGCTCCACGGAACACAACCTCCTCAAGGAATGGCCCGATCAGGCAGATGATGAGAAGTCCGATGGGGTTCTCGGCCATCGTTCCCAGTGCCTCCAGTCCATCAGTATCCCATTCGGGAAAATGAATCAAGTTGGCGAGCACAAAATCCCACAGCAGGCATCCAATGCAGCCCACGGCAGCCCAGATGAAGAGCTTCTGGGTCGTGAATCCGCTGCCGAAGTCATAGCCGTATTTGAAACTGAAGTTGGCATACTTCATCTTCCAGAAGATGAACAGGGGAACCAAGTCGGCACCCAACAGGATGACTGATAAAAACCACGGGTTCATCGCGATGTCTTCTGAGGCAGTAGGCATTCCTCCGGAAAGGGTTGCTATGCCAACTGCTGGCAGAGCGAAGATGATGGCACCGATAATTGCGCCGAAGAGCCAAATGAAGAAATATTTGAATGCAGATTTCATAGTTGTTCAGTATTTAGTTAATAATTGACTGTTTGCCCATTAGACGCAACAGCAGCATCAAAAACTACAACATTTTGATAAAAAGTCATGCGACATTGGCTATTGAATTAGATAAATGTGTACTTTTGCCGCTCAAAAAATAACAAAAAGAGAAAAGATATTTTTTTAGAATTATGAAAATCAAGAATTTATTGGCCGTTTTGGCCATCAGTGCATTACTGTGTGTTCCTGCTCAAGCCCAGGACGAGACTCGTCACGAGGTGAGCGTCAGCTATGGTGTCCTCCCCAATTCGATTTGGATTGACGTGCTCACCGATGTCATCCCCGCAGCCTTTGGAGTGGAATATGAAAACTATAATTATGTCGGCCCTATCGGAGTCGAGTATTTCTATCACACCTCTCCGTTAGTGGGTGTGGGTGCCGTTGGTGTCTTTGCTACCAATAACGAAGACGG
Source organism: Sodaliphilus sp. (assembly GCA_036795635.1). Lineage (GTDB taxonomy): Bacteria > Bacteroidota > Bacteroidia > Bacteroidales > Muribaculaceae > Sodaliphilus. The sequence goes on along the minus strand of DAIREJ010000010.1, from coordinate 681 downwards.
CCATCCCAAAAATAGTGATTTGCTTGATTCGAACCGCGTGAAATCCTACTTCACTTTCATGCCCGCTGTCAAATTCAACTGGCTGCGCAAGGACAACTGGGGCATGTACTCCAAATTGGCTCTCGGTGGTACTTATACCCATTTCACCGAGCAGAACTACGACGACAACGGCAATAAGGAAGGCGCGAAGGAGACCACCAACGACATCATCTTCAATTTCCAGGCATCACTCATTGGTGTTGAGGCTGGCAATGACAATGTGCGCGGCTTTGCCGAGTTAGGTGTAGGTGAACAGGGTATAGCCCTTGCCGGTATCCGCTTTAAGTTCTGACGCCTTCAGTAATAAAAACAAAAGAATAAAAGAGTCTCTCATTGTCATGTGGCAACGAGAGACTCTGTTTTTTTGCCGGGTGGGATGGCTTATTTCATGAAGGCCAGCAGGATGATCCAACACAGCGCCAGCAGGGCGAACAGCGACGACAGCATATACATCTGCCGACGGATGTAACGCCGCTCAGGATTCATGAAGCTGCCGCGGGCAAACGTGTACGCCGCCATGAACACAAAGCAGTCGTCCACATAGCCCACAATGCCCTTGCTGTCAAAATCCCCGCGCCACACCAGATAGCCTATCGCCGCTATCAGCAGCACGATACCCAACACGCGGCACACCTTCATCCC